>JACDQN010000219.1 GCA_015657575.1 Sphingopyxis sp. | reverse complement strand
GTCGACCAGCGGCTGGAACAGGCCCCCCTTCGGTGGGCAGAGACAGCTTCAGCATCACCGGCGCGCCGGTCCAGGCGTCGAGCGCGGCCAGCGTTTCCTTGAGCAAAAGCCGATCGGCGGCGTCGCGCTCGGCGCTCTTGATATTCACCTCGGGCTCGATGATCGGAACCAGACCATGCGCCGCGATGCGCGCGGCTTCGGCGAACTGCTGGTCGACGATCGCCTTGATGCCGACAGGGTTTGCCAGATTGATCACGCTGCGCATCTTGGTTCCGAACACACCCTTTGCGACCGCGCGTTCGCACAACTGGTCGAGGCCGGGATTTGCCTTCATCAGCTGAACACCGTCGGCCTCGTCTTCGAGACCCTTGTCGACCTTCAGGAACGGCACCACGCCGCGCTCCCACAGCAAGGACGGAACCGGTTTGCCGCCGGCTTCGCCGTCCATCGTCCGTTCGAACAGGATCGCGCCGATCACCTTGTCGCCGTTAAAGCAGGGTGCGGTAACGATGCGGCTGCGCATGTCGTGGATCAGACCGAACATTTCCTCGTCGGTCGAAAACGCATCCTCGCCGATTCCGTAACCCTTCAATGCCTTCGGCGTCGACCCGCCGCTCTGGTCGAGGGCGGCAATAAAACCCTGCCCCGATTTGATCTGGTCGAGCATGGCGGCATTGGCGGTGGTCATAGGATCTCCGGTCGGTTGCATACGTATGTGGCGGTGCGCATAGCGACCCTTCGGGACGGATGCAATGCGCGGCGGCTCGGTCCGTCTCAGCTCTGGTTTCGCGGCACGGCGAGCAGATTGACCGCGATCGAAATGCGCTCGCCTACGCCCTGATGCGGGACGACGCCATGGCTCAGCCACGACGGGAACATGATGATCCGCCCGCTGCGCACCTTCATCTTGAGCTGGGGTTCATGCACCGACCCGTTCGCCCCGCGCAGCCGAAGATTGGGCATCGTCATCAGCACCATCGGCATCCGCGGATCCTCGATGACCAGCTCGCCCCCGACCGCGCCGTCGCCCCGTTCCGAGCCGTCGTCGACATAATAGACCGCCGACCAATAGGCGCCGGGGTGCGTGTGCATCTGGTTCGATGCGGCGGGCGGCGACACATTGACCCAGATATCGGTGGCCCACTGGTGCCGCGGAGCCGCGGGCGAGACGATATCGACGCAATGCGCGTCGGCGAGCGCGAAGATATGACGCAAGAGATGCTGGACAGGCTCGCCGCCCCAGTCGGCGACGTCATGTTCGGATTGCCACCCGCCGATGTTCGAAATCGTCACGCCGGGGCGCTCAGTACGGCGAGCGGCGATCAGCGGCTTCAGCGCAGCGTTGACGGCGGCGGCATTCGGCAATTCGTCGACCACGATGGGCGTGTCGAAAAGACCGACCACCTGCGCGCTCATCGTTGCAACGCGTCCACGCCGGGGAGCGGCTTGCCTTCCATCCATTCGAGGAACGCGCCGCCGGCGGTCGATACGAAGCTGAAGTCGCCCGCCACGCCGGCGTGATTGAGCGCGGCAACGGTGTCGCCGCCGCCTGCGACCGAGACGAGCGACCCCTCGCGGGTCAGCGCCGCCGCGATTTTCGCGAGCGCCACCGTTGCGGTGTCGAACGGCGGCGTCTCGAACGCGCCGAGCGGGCCGTTCCACACCAGCGTACGGCAATTCTTGAGCACATCTGCCAGTGCTTCGACCGCGGCGGGGCCGACGTCGAGGATCATCTCGTCGGCGGCGACCTCGTGGACGTTCACGGTGCGCGTCGGCGGATTCGGCGCGAACTGTTTCGAAACCACGACATCGTAAGGAAGATGGATCGTGCAGCCCGCGGCATCGGCGCTGTCGAAGATCGCGTTGGCGGTGTCGACCAGATCATGCTCGCACAGCGACTTGCCGACACTCGACCCCGCGCGCGGCGAGAAAGGTATTCGCCATCCCGCCGCCGATGATCAGATGATCGACCTTGCCGACGAGGTGGCGCAGCACATCGATCTTCGACGACACTTTCGCGCCGCCGACAACCGCGGCGACCGGGTGAGCCGGATTGCCGAGCGCGGCGTCGAGCGCCTTCAGCTCGGCTTCCATCGCGCGGCCCGCATAAGCCGGCAACCGGTGCGCGATGCCTTCGGTCGATCCATGTGCGCGGTGCGCGGCCGAAAAGGCATCGTTGACGTAAAGGTCGCCGATCTCGGCGAGACCGTCGGCAAAGGCCGGATCGTTCTTTTCCTCGCCGGGATAGAAGCGCGTGTTTTCGAGTACCGCGACGTCGCCCGCCGCCAGCACCGCGATTCCGGCTTTCGCACCTTCGCCGACGGCTTCGGGGATGAACATGACCGAATGACCCAGCACATCCTCGACGCCGCCCATGACCAGGCTCAGCGACTGCGTCGGGTTCTTCGCGCCCTTCGGACGTCCGAAGTGCGCGAGCAGCAGCACGATCGCGCCCTTGTCCGACAGCTCGCGGATCGTCGGCATCGCCGCCTGGATCCGCGTCGCGTCGCTGACCGCGCCATCGTTCATCGGGACGTTCAGGTCGACGCGCACCAACACTTTCTTGCCGGTGACGTCGCCGATGTCGTCGAGGGTCTTGAACGCGGTCATTTTAAACTCCGTTTCCCGAGTGCGCCCCTCCGAAGGCAGGGGCCCATCTCCGATGCTTTCCGTCTCATCTGCCCTTTGCTCTATACCGCACCGGCAGGAGATGGGCCCCTGCCTTCGCAGGGGCACAAGCAAATTAAAGAAACTTCGCGATCACGCCCGCGGTGTCGATCATGCGGTTCGAGAAGCCCCATTCATTGTCGTACCAGCTGAGCACGCGCACCAGCTTGCCGTCGATCACCGAAGTTTCGAGGCTGTCGATGGTCGAGCTCGCCGCATTATGGTTGAAGTCGATCGAAACCAGCGGCTCTTCGGTATAACCAAGCACGCCCTTCAGCGGGCCCTCTGCCGCCGCCTTGAGCACCGCGTTGACCTCTTCCTTCGTGGTGTCGCGCAGCGGCGTGAAGGTCAGGTCGACGACCGAGACATTGGGCGTCGGAACGCGGATCGACGAGCCGTCGAGCTTGCCCTTGAGTTCGGGCAGGACCAGGCCGACGGCGACCGCCGCACCCGTCGAGGTCGGGATCATCGACATCGCGGCAGCGCGGGCGCGGCGCGGGTCGTCGTGGATCTCGGTCGAGGATCTCTGGTCGTTGGTATAGGCGTGGATCGTCGTGCATCAGGCGCGCTCCGATCCGATCGCCTCGTG
>JACDQN010000218.1 GCA_015657575.1 Sphingopyxis sp. | reverse complement strand
GGGGCTAATTCCTTCCCCTGGATGGGGGGAGGCAGCGAGACTTGGCGAACTTTGTTCGCTAGTCGCAGCGGAGTGTGGTCTCGGCCTGATGCGACGGTCCAAGGACGCGCCATCACCCCCATCCAACTCCGCCTGATCGCTGCGCGATAAGGCTGCGTATCCTTCCCCCATCGAGGGGGAAGGCAAGATCGTGTTGCCTTTCGGCCACCCTCTCGAACAAATATGTCTCCGCCGCCCCACCGTCCTTGAACCCCCGCGCCCTCACGCCTATCCGGGCCGGCTATGCTGCAGCAGGCTACCCCCTTGACCGCGGATCGTCCGCAGTCCTTCCGCGCGGAGTTCCGTGCGACGCTGGCGCTCGCGGTGCCGCTGGCGGCGGCGAACCTGCTGCAGATGATGGTTCATGCGATCGACGTCATTTTCGTCGCGCGGCTCGGCGACAAGGATCTGGCGGCGTCTTCGCTCGGCGTTTCGATCTTCGGCTTGCTGCTGTGGACCGGCACCGGGCTCGTCAGCGCCGCCGCGCCGCTGATCGCCGCCGAGCTCGGCCGCCGCAAGCATAGCGTACGCGAGGTGCGCCGCACCGTCCGCATGGCGCTGTGGCTGAGCGCGCTCGTCTCGCTCGTCTTCATGGGCGTCTGCGCCGCGGGCGGGCCGATCATGCGCGCCACGGGCCAGCCCGAAGAGCTGACGACCCGCGCCGCGAGCTTCCTCCTCATCCTCATGCTCGGGATGTTCCCGATGATCGCGGCGGCGGTGCTGCGCATCTTCGTCTCGGCGCTGGGGCGGCCGACGATCGCGACGATGATCACCTTCGGCGCGCTGTTCGTCAACGCGCTCGGCAATTGGGCGCTGGTGTTCGGCAATCTCGGCATGCCCGCGCTCGGGCTGCACGGCTCGGCGATATCGAGCGTCATCACCTCGGTGCTGATCCTGCTCGCCTATATCGCCGTGATCCAGAGCGACCGGCGTCTGCGCCGCTACCGGCTGCTCGGCAACTGGTGGCGCAGCGAATGGAGCCGCTTTTTCGAGATGCTGCGCATCGGCACGCCGATCGGCCTGACGATCCTGGCGGAGGCCGGGCTGTTCACCGCGGCCGCCTTTCTGATGGGTCGCATCGGCGAAGCCCAGCTGGCCGGGCACACGATCGCGCTGCAGATCGCGGCGCTGGCCTTCCAGATTCCTTTCGGCGTCGCGCAGGCGGCGACGATCCGCGTCGGCCTGGCCTATGGCGCGCGCGATCGCCGCGGCATCGGGCTCGCGGGCCGGGCGTCGCTGCTGCTCGGGATCGGCTTCATGGTCTTTACCGCACTCTTGATGTGGCTGTTCCCGCGGCTGGTGCTGTCGATTTATGTCGATGTCGACGCTGCGCGCAATGCCGCGCTCGTCGGCTTCGCGATGCAGTTCCTGGTCGTCGCCGCCGCCTTCCAGCTGTTCGACGGCGCGCAGGCGGTGGCGGCCGGCGTGCTGCGCGGGCTGCAGGACACGCGCATTCCGATGATCATCGCGGTCTGCGGTTACTGGATCGCGGGTTACGGCACCGCCGTCTACCTCGGTTTCTGGACGCCGCTGCAAGGCGTCGGCGTGTGGATCGGGTTGGCGGTGGGGTTGATCGTCGTCGCTGCGCTGCTGCTCACGCGCTGGCGGATGCGCGGCCGTCTCGGGCTGCTTCCGGCCTGACGAAAAAAACTTGATTTGAGTCGCTTGACGGTCATGGGACTCCCTCCCATATGGCCGCGTGTTAGCACTCGCGTCTTGTGAGTGCTAAATCGACATTTGTTGCACCTCTGGAGGGATATCCATGCAATTTCGTCCGCTGCACGACCGCGTGCTTGTCCGCCGTATCGAAGCCGAAGAAAAGACGGCCGGCGGCATCATCATCCCCGACACCGCCAAGGAAAAGCCGCAGGAAGGCGAAGTCGTCGCCGTCGGCACCGGCACCAAGGCCGAAGACGGCAAGGTCACGCCGCTCGACGTCAAGTCGGGCGACCGCATCCTGTTCGGCAAATGGTCGGGCACCGAAGTCAAGGTCGACGGCGAAGAGCTGCTGATCATGAAGGAATCGGACATCCTCGGCGTCATCGCCTGAGCGAACCCCTGAATCACGAATGAAGTTACGCAGTTTTCTGCGATTTTTTGAAGGAAGCAATCATGGCTGCCAAGGACGTTAAATTTTCGCGCGACGCGCGCGAGCGCATCCTGAAGGGCGTCGACATCCTCGCCGACGCCGTCAAGGTCACCCTCGGCCCCAAGGGCCGCACGTCGTGATCGACAAGAGCTTCGGCGCGCCCCGCATCACCAAGGACGGCGTCAGCGTCGCCAAGGAAATCGAACTCAAGGACAAGTTCGAGAACATGGGCGCGCAGATGCTGCGCGAAGTCGCCAGCAAGGCGAACGACAAGGCCGG
>JACDQN010000217.1 GCA_015657575.1 Sphingopyxis sp. | reverse complement strand
CGCGTGGCTCGCTCGACTTGATCCGGGATCCATGACTTCAACGCCGCAGTGGATCCCGGATCAAGTCCGGGATGACGAAAGTCTCAAATCCACCCCCAAAACCGTCACCGCATTCGAGTTTGGATATCATCGCAAAAGAAAACCCCGCCCGGCGCAGAGCCGGACGGGGCGAAGAAACATGGAATTTATTGGGGCTCGGGACAGGCCTTAGCGGCAGCCGTCATTGCCCTTGTCGATGGCGCGGCCGGCGATCGCGCCGACGGCGCCGCCGATGATCGTGCCGACGGTCTTGTCGCCGCGGCCGGCGATTTCATGACCGGCGAGGCCGCCTGCGATCGCACCGATCACGGTGCCGCCGGTGCCATTGTCGCACTGGCGATAGTTGCGGCGGTCGTTGTTGCGATAATAACGACGGTCGCTCCGATAATCGCGGCGATCATAACCGCGATAGTCGCGGCGGTCGTAACGGCGGTCATCGCGGCCGTAGCGGGCGTCATAGCTCGAATAGCCATGATTGTTGTAATAGCCGTTCTGCGCCGCTGCCGGCGTAGCGAGGCCCAGCGTCGCGGTCGACATCAGGGCAGCGATGGAGAGGGTCACCATCTTTTTCATCGTCTTTCTCCTTCTTTCCTCGTCGGCCCGGGATTGGGCGGTGGATCGATGAGCCCCTTATGGGTGATTCGCATTGAGCCGAGCCTGAACATCATTGTTGGCTGGCGTTCAGCTTCGCGCTTGCGCCGTGCCCCGATCACACCCTATCGCCGCGCCGATGCGCCGCCCGCTCGCCGCCCTGCTGATTTTTCTCCTCCTCAGCCCGCTTCCGGGTTCGCAATATCGTCCCGTGCGCCCGGCCGGCGCGGAAACCGCGTCGGCGCGGCCGCTGCGGTTTCCGGCGGGCGACGCGGGCATGATGCGCTTCGTCCGCGGCTGGCGCCTCGTCAGCCCCTATCGCGACTTCGGCGGGTTTTCGGCGCTGGCACGCACCGGCCCCGACCGCTTCCAGATCGTCGCCGACAATGGGTATTGGGTGCGGATGACCCTGCGGCGCGACAGCGCAGTGTCCGATTTTCGCTCGGGGCTGATTCCCAATCCCGATGGCCGGCCGCGCCGCAAATCCATGCGCGATGTCGAGGCGATCGTCTTCGACCCCGCCAGCGGTCGCACCTGGGCCGCGCTCGAGGGGATCAACCAGATCTGGCGGCTCGATCCGACGCTGACGCGCACCGAATCGCGCAGCCGTATGCCGTCGCCGCGCTGGCCCGCGAACCGCGGCCCCGAAGCCATGCTACGCTTGGCCGATGGGCGCATGATCCTGTTTTCGGAAGATGCCGACAAGGATCCGCGCGGGCGCGAAGGGCTGGTCTATGCCGGCGACGCCGCGGTTCCCGGCACCAAGGTGTTCCGCTTCTTCTACGATGCCGAAGGAAAGGGGCAGGTCAGCGATGCCGCGATGCTGCCCGACGGGCGCATCCTGCTCGTCCACCGGCGCCAGGGCCTCTATCCCATCTTTTCGACCATCGTCGCCATCGTCGATCCCGCCGATATTCGCGCCGGCGCCGTGGTGAGATCGCAGACGATCGGCCGGGTCCCCACGCCGCTCGCCGAAAATTACGAGGGCGCGGCCGTCGCGGTCGAGGACGGCCGCACCTTTCTCTGGCTCGTCTCGGACGATAACTTCAACGTCTGGCAACGCAGCCTGCTCGTCCAGTTCGAACTGGTCGGCCTGCCGCCCGAAAAGACGCCGGACAGCAAAAAGGCCGCGCGGTAATCCGGCGGCCTCCTGCGATTCGAAAGGCTTGAAAAGCTCAGGCGGCCTTTTCGGCCAGCTTCTTCGCGACTTCCTTCTTCACCTTGCGGGCCGAAGCCGACAGCTGGTCGTCGCCGGCCTTCAGCAGCCAGTTGTCGAGACCGCCATTATGCTCGACCGTGCGCAGGCCGTGCGTCGAAACGCGCAGCTTCACGCCCTTGCCGAGTGCGTCCGACAGCAAGGTCACATTCTGCAGGTTGGGCAGGAAGGTGCGCTTGGTCTTGTTGTTGGCGTGGCTGACATTGTGGCCAACCTGGCGGCCCTTACCGGTCAGTTCGCAAATGCGCGACATGGTCTTCTTCCTCGAATCAATGGGCGGCGTGCCGGTTGTGCCGAAAGGCACCGAAAGGACCGGATAGCCGGGAAAGGCGCGCGCTTATCGGCTTGCCGGAGATTCGTCAAGTCACTAGGGCAGTTTCCACTGCGTGGGTCCGGCACCGGCCCGCTCTCCCACCCGGCCTCCCATAAGCTACTATCGTCAGGGAGCGGGTGGAGGAGCGGGCCGGTACCGGGCGTTTCTGCGCTGCAGGAACAGACAATGAAAGCCGGTTTCCCCTTGCCCGACCCGATGCGCCGCGCGCTCGACTTGGCGCGGATCGCCGCCGAATGGGGCGAAGTGCCCGTCGGCGCGGTCGTCGTCAAGGATGGCGCGATCATCGCCGAGGGCCATAATCGCCCCCGCGAATCGCACGATCCGACCGCGCACGCCGAAATCGTCGCGATTCGCGCCGCAGCGGCGAAGCTCGGCAACGAACGCCTCGACGGCTGCGACCTCTATGTCACGCTCGAACCCTGCGCGATGTGCGCCGGAGCCATCGCGCATGCGCGAGTCACGCGGCTCTATTATGGCGCCGACGACCCGAAGGGCGGCGCGGTGGTCCACGGCCCGCGGACCTTCGCGCAGCCGACGATCCATCATCGTCCGGAGATTTACGACGGCATCGGTGCGGGCGAGGCAGCGGGCCTGCTCCGGGATTTCTTCGCGGCGCGGCGGTGATCTTGGCGATGTCGGCTTTGGGGGTGGTGAGCGCGCGTTCCTCTCTTTCCGTTCGTGTCGAGCGAAGTCGAGACACCCATCGATCTCGCGCCTGGCCCGAGGGGCATCTCGACTTCGCTCGATGCGAACGGGCAAGGTTTGGCTGGATGACAGCAAACGCTCGGAATCTGCCGCCACCATAGCGCGCCGAGCAATCCTACCCGCCCAGCATCTCCTCGACCCACGCAGGCACCATCTCGGTCGCCGGCCCGTGCCGCGCTTCGTCGAACCAGTGGCTCCCCTGACTCGGCTCCATATTGAGCTCCAGCGTCCGCGCACCTGCCGCGCGCGCCTCGCGCACGAAGCCCGCGGCGGGATAGACGGCGCCCGAGGTGCCGATCGACACGAACAGGTCGGCGCGGTTCAGCGCGTGGTAAATCTCCTCCATTCGGTACGGCATCTCGCCAAACCAGACGATGTCGGGGCGCAGCGCGCCCGCCGTGCCGCACCCAGGACAGGCAGGCCGGTCGAGCAAGGGCCCGCTCCACGGCATCCGCGCGTCGCAGAGGGTGCACCAGGCGTTCAGATGCTCGCCATGCATGTGAAGGAGCCGCCGCGCGCCCGCCCGCTCGTGCAGATCGTCGACATTCTGCGTCACGATCAGCAGTTCGCCCGGCCATTCGGCGTCGAGCCGCGCAAGCGCGACATGCGCCGCATTGGGCTCCTTCGTCTGGATTGCCTCGCGCCGCATATCGTAGAACCGCAACACCAGGTCGGGATCGCGCGCAAAGGCCTCGGGGGTCGCGACATCCTCGACGCGGTGCCGCTCCCAAAGGCCGCCCGCGTCGCGAAAGGTATCGATGCCGCTCTCGGCCGAAACCCCGGCGCCGGTCAGGATCACGATGTTTTGGATCGGGGACACACTAACTCCATTCGTCCTGAGCTTGTCGAAGGACCGTCCTTCCTCTTATGGCGGTGATGGAACAAGTGCGGCCCTTCGACAAGCTCAGGGCAAACGGGGATTTGGGGTCATGACGAGCATCGGCATTATCGGCAGCGAAGGGCGGATGGGCGTCGCGCTCGCCGCGGCGATTTCCGAAGCGGGGCAGCGCAGCTGCGGCGTCGACAAGGGCGGCAACGTCGTCCGGCTGGCATCGGACGCCGACGCGATCGTTGACTTCTCCTCGCCCGCGGCGCTCGAAGCGACGCTCGACGCCTGCGTCGGCGCCCAGACCCCGATCGTCATCGGCACCACCGGGCTCGAAGAGCGCCACCATTATCTGATCGACGACGCGGCGCAGGACATCGCGGTGCTCCAGACCGGCAACACCTCGCTCGGCGTCACATTGCTTGCGCATCTGGTGCGCGAGGCCGCCGCCCGGCTCGATCCCGAATGGGATATCGAGATTCTCGAGATGCACCACAGCCGCAAGGTCGACGCGCCGAGCGGCACCGCGTTGCTTCTCGGACAGGCCGCCGCCGAAGGGCGGAAGATCGACCTCGGGACCTGCTCCGAACGCGGCCGCGACGGCCTGACCGGCGCACGCGGCCATGGCAAGATCGGCTTCGCGAGCCTGCGCGGCGGCACCGTCGCGGGCGATCACGACGTGATCTTCGCCGGTCCTGAAGAAATGATCACGCTGTCGCACCGCGCCGAAAACCGCATGATCTTCGCCCGCGGCGCCGTCCGCGCCGCGCTGTGGCTGATCCACCAGAAACCGGGCCGCTATACGATGCCGCAGGTGCTGGGGCTCTGATCGCCCGCTTGCCTACACACTCTCCCTGTGTATTATAATAACAATACAGCTGGAGGACTGCCATGAGTTTCGACCCCGCCGCCGCGACCAAGGCCACGATCGACGCGCTCGGCCCCGACGCGCTCGAAAAGGCGGCTTCCTATACCGTCGGCAGCGAATGGCTGAGCTTCTGGGGCGTCGTCGTCGCGGCGCTCGTCACCTTCCTCTTCGTTCGCCTGCGCATCCTCGACCGGATTGACGCGCGGCTGCAAAAACGCGGCTGGGCGGTGCGTACCTTGCTGCTCTGCGCCGCCTTCATGCTGCTCTCGGCGCTCGTCACCCTGCCATGGGATATCTACACCGGCTGGTGGCGCGAAACCGCCTATGGCCGTACCAGCCAACCACTCGGCGACTATCTCGGGCAGGGCGCGATCGGCATCGTCATCGGCGCGATCTTCGGTGCGCTCTTCTTCCTCGGCATCTACGCGCTGATCCGCCGCGCCGGAAAGCGCTGGTGGATCTGGTCGGGCGGCTCGCCGCTTTCGCCATCTCGGCCATCCTGCTGCTGTCGCCGATCGTGATCGAACCGCTGTTCAACGAGTATAAGCCGGTTCCGGCCGGGCCGGTGCGCGATGCGCTCGTCGTCCAGGCGAAGGACGCCGGGATCGATCCGACCGCATCTATATGTTCGACGGGTCGCGCCAGTCGAACAACTTCACCGCCAATGTCTCGGGCATCGGTCATTCGGCGCGCATCGCGATTTCGGACGTCGCGATGAAGGGCGCGTCGCTCGACGAGGTGCGCGCGGTCACCGGCCATGAAATCGGCCATTATGTCCTCGGCCATATCTGGCGGATGGTGATCACCTTCTCGCTGCTCGCTATCCTGCTCTTCTTTCTCGCCGACCGGCTGTTCGGGCGCATCGCGCGCATCTTCGGCAGCGACGCGGAGGTCGGCGACCCGCGCGGCTTTCCGGTGATGATGTTCATCCTCTCGCTCTTCGGCTTTCTCGCGCTGCCGGTGCAGAATTATCTTGTCCGCACGGGAGAGACCGAGGCCGATCTTTATTCGGTACAGACGGTGAATCTGCCCGACGCGATGGCGAGCGCGCTCGTCAAGACCGCCGAATATCGCAATCCGCGCCCGCATCCGGTCGAGGAGTTCCTCTTCTATTCGCACCCCTCGGTCGAACGCCGCGTCCGCGCCGCGATGGAGTGGAAGGCCGCGCATCCGCCGGCAGAAAAGCCTTCGCCCGAATGAAGAAGGCCGACATCTTCGAATTCTATCGCCGCCTTGCCGAGCTCAATCCCAGCCCCGAGACCGAGCTCGAATATGGCAACACCTATCAGTTGCTCGTCGCGGTCGTGCTGTCGGCGCAGGCGACCGATGTCGGGGTGAACAAGGCGACGCGGCGGCTGTTTCAGGAGGTGGAGACGCCTGGGCAGATGGTCGACCTCGGCGAAGAGGGGCTGAAACAGCACATCAAGACGATCGGGCTGTTCAATGCCAAGGCGAAGAATGTCATCGCGCTCAGCGAAATCCTCGTCCGCGATTTCGGCGGCGAAGTGCCTACCGACCGCGACACGCTCGTCGAGCTGCCCGGGGTCGGGCGCAAGACCGCCAATGTGGTAATGAACTGCGCTTTCGGGGCGGAGACCTTCGCGGTCGACACCCACATCTTCCGCGTCGGCAACCGCACCGGCCTCGCGCCCGGCAAGACGGTGCTCGCGGTCGAGAAAAAGCTCGACAAGGAAACGCCGCAGCCCTTCCGCGTCGGCGCGCACCACTGGCTGAT
>JACDQN010000216.1 GCA_015657575.1 Sphingopyxis sp. | reverse complement strand
TGCCCTTGCCGCGGCCACCCGCATGAATCTGCGACTTGACGACATAGAGCGGCCCGGGGAGCTGCTTTGCGGCCGCAACAGCCTCTTCGACGCTCATCGCGGCAATGCCCTTGGGCACGGCGACGCCAAATTTCGCGAGCAGTTCTTTCGCCTGATATTCGTGGATGTTCATGAGGTCTGCCGGGCCTTTCGACTCTGGAAGGGGGAGAAGTTTGGCGCCGCATAAGCACAAGTTGCGCGGTAAGGCTACCCCTGGGGACCGCAGATATTCTTGTGCGCGGCAAAGGCTTTCGGCCAGCCGTCCCGTCTTCCGGATGACGCCTCCGACCCGAGCTGATAGTCGGGCGGACCGATGGATCGGAATGCGGGAGCCGAAGATGCAGATAAAGCTTCTTGTTTTGACGTTTCTGGCCCTCGCCGGCCCGGGTGCGGCGGCGGCGCAAACCAACCAGGCGGTCGACGTCCACGTCGCCGCAGCGCCGGATATTGTGCGAATTGGCGCCACCGACCAGCTTGTCTACGAACTCCACCTCACCAATTTTTCGGGTCACCCGCTCGAACTGAACGGCCTCGTGATCAAGGCGGACGACCGGGACGCCCCGCTCAAGACCTACAGCAGGAACGAACTGCCCGCGGCGATCGACCTCGTCGGACCACCCGAAGCCAACGCACGGATCATCCCGATCGGGCGCCGCGCCGTGGTCTATGTCAACGCGCCCATCGCGGATGCTCCGCTCCGCGGATCGATCTCCCATATGCTGACGCTGAGCAAGATCGACACCGATGAAGCGGATTTCACGATCGCGGGAGGCAAGACGACGCTCGCGTCCGCCGCCCTGCCTCGTCTCGCAGCACCGCTCCGCGGCGGGCCGTGGGTCGCGGTCTACGATCCCGGGATGGAACGCGGCCATCGCCGGGTCTTCTATGCCACCGAAGGGAAGGCCACGCTCCCCGGCCGCTTCGCGATCGACTTTATGAAGGTCGATGCGAACGGCAAATTGTCGTCGGGCGACGCGAATATCGCGGCCAATCATTATGGCTTCGGCGCCGAGGTGCTGGCGGTTGCCGATGGCACGGTCGTCCGCGTCCGCAACGATGTGCCCGATCCCCCTGCCGTCAAGGGACGCACGAACCCGGGCATCGCCGACGCCAGCGGCAATTATGTCATGCTCGACATCGGCGGCGGACGCATCGCGACCTACGAGCATCTGAAGCAAGGCGCGCCCGTCAAACCGGGCGAGCGCGTCAAGGCGGGGCAGGTCGTGGGTTTCCTGGGTTTCACCGGTCAGGCGAGCGCGCCGCACCTGCATTTCCATTTGGCCGACCGCGCATCGATCCTCGGCGCCGAGGGCCGGCCCTATGTCTTCGCGTCGCTCACACGGCTCGGCCAATATCCGGCGATCGAAAGCTTTTTCCGCGGCGAGGCATGGCCGTCTGAGGGTCGCGGCGAAACCGTCCGCGACAGCTTCCCGCCGCCGAACCTCGTCGTCCGATTTCCGGGCGATTGACGCCTAACGCAGCGCGCAGAGCGCCGCCGAACTTGTCGATACGGTCAGGATTTCGGAATCCTTGAGCGCGCGGACCTTGTGGAAGAATTGATCGAGCGTCAGGTCGGTGACGCGCTTGTCCTTCAGGCTACCGAGCGCCGACAGCCGCCGCAGCTGGAGCAGCGACAGCCGGTCGACCATGCGTTCGGCCATGCACGCCGACATCGCCTTCGACAGGCCGGCGTTCTGCAGCCCCGTGCGCAGCCGCGTTTCGGGGGTGGCGCAACCGGCGAGCGCGAGCGACATCGCCAGCAGCGGCAAAGCGGCAAGCTTCATGCGATTACCTTCCGTGATATTCGGCGACCGCCGACGAAACCGACTGCATCAGCGCCATGCGCGCCGGGATGCCCGCGGTGGTGCTGCCCATCATCACGACGATGGCATAGCGCGTGCCATCGGGCGCCGTCGCGATGCCGATGTCGTTATAACCCGCGGTCATCCCGCCCAGATTCTGCCCGGTGCCGGTCTTGTGCATGAACTGCCAGCCCGGCGGCAGCCCGGCCTTCAGCCGCCGCGGCCCGCTCTTCGTCCGGCTCATCACGCCCTGCAGATAGTCGGTCGATTCGGGCGACAGCAAAGTGCCGCGCGCCAGCCGCGTCAGCGCGCTCGCGATCGCCGAGGGCTCGCCCCATCGACCGGGTTGGCGAGATAATTGTTCATCGCGGTCTGACGCGTCGAGGGCGGCAGCGCGGCGCGCGCGCTCTCGAAATTGCGCCCGATCGAATAGCTTTGCTGCCAGGTCAGCCCGGCGGTCCCGGCCTGCAACAGCCGTTCGCCGGGGCCGAAGCGGATCGAGCCGAGATCCTTTTTGGATATGAAACGGCGCACCGCCTCGGGCCCGCCGACGGTACGCAGCAGGCTGTCGTTCGCCGTGTTGTCGCTGTGCGTGATCGCGGTCTCGATCAGGTCGCGCACACTCATCGTCACCGATCCTTCGGACCGGACGCGCGCTGCGAGCGGCTGATGGAACAGCGTCAGATCCTCGGGCCCGATGCGCACGCGCTGGTCCATCGCGATCCGGCCGTTGTCGACCGCGTCGAGAACCGCGAGCGTGACCCAGAGCTTGGAGACGCTCTGCTGCGGGAAAAGTTCGTCGCCGCGCTGCGACAGCGACCATTCGCCGTCGATGCGCTGCACCGCGATGCCGGTCTTGCCCGGGAACGCGCGCCACAGCTGTGCGATGCGATCGCTGAGGCCGGCCGGCGCACGGCGGAAACCCGGGTCGAGCGTGCCGCGCGGCGCGGGCAGGGCCGAGCGCACCGGGGCGCCGATCGGCACCGTCACCGAACCGCTGTCGCTGCGCACCGGCTGTTTGGCCGGAACCGCGGCGCGCGGCGTCGGCACGATCGCGGCACTGCTGACGCAGCCCGCCAGAACGGCTGCGCTTACCACCACCGCAAGCATCGGCTTGCGCGAAAACCTAAACGTCATTCCAACCCCGCAAGTGCGACCTTACCACTCCCCAGCCCTTCGGCGGGTCATTGGTCCCGCAACGGGGGCGTCGGGGCCAGCAAATTGCGACGAACGATTCTTCCTGCGCGATCAGCGGCGGAACCGAAGGCGGCTCAGGGCGCGGGCGTCGAGCGGACAAGCGTCGGATAGAGTTTCTTGAACGCCGCGAGCTTCGGCGCGTCCCAGCGCAGAATATAGCCGTTTTGAGGGTTGCGGCGCATGAAATCCTGGTGATTGACTTCGGCGCGGTAAAAGGTCTTGTAGCTTTCGATCGGCACGACCACCGGTTTCGCGAAATATCGGCCCTTGCCGATCTGCGCTAGATAGGCGGTCGCGACCTGCCGCTGTACCGCGTCCATCGGGACGATCGCCGCGCGATATTGCGGGCCGGTGTCGGGGCCCTGCCGGTTCTTCAGCGTGGGGTCGGCGACGACCGAAAAAAGGATGCGCAGCAAAGTGCCATAGCTGACCTGCGTCGGATCATAGACGATGCGCACCGCCTCGGCGTGGCCCGAGGTGCCGTCGTGGGTGAGCTCGTAGCGGGCGGTGGCCTTGCTGCCGCCGTGATAGCCCGATTCGACCGAGATCACGCCCTTGACGTGGGAAAAGACGCCCTCGACGCCCCAGAAACAGCCGCCGGCGAGGACCGCGGTCGCGCGCTTCGCCTGGACGGCGGGATCGAGCGTGGCGGCGGGCAGCTTGATGACACTTTCCGCCTGCGCCGGCGCGCATTGCGCGAGCGTCACGGCGGCGAGCAGCGCGCCGATCGAACGGCGCAGCGGGCTCACAGCGCCAGCGCGAGTGCCGGTTGCTGGAACATCACGTACAGGCCGCCGATCACGAAGCCGGTGAGCATCGTCGGGAACCAGTCGGAGCGGATCATGGAGATCATGGGAGCCTCTTTTTGTCATATCTGTTGTTTCGCGGCTGGAACCGCTGTGGTTACACCTTCGATATGGCGCGCCCCTTGCCATCCGTCAGTGATGGCGATCACCTTAGGAAAAAGGGCTTACTATATCGTGAACCACACGCTTAACCGCCGTTCAGGTGGCAGATAGACATTCGGGGCCCGATTACAAGACCGATCGGTATAGAATTCCTATGCGCGACGCAGGCGCGGCTTCAGCGAAGCGCGGCGCACGCCTGCTGGATGCGGACGCACGCTTCCTTCAGCACCGCTTCCGACGTCGCATAGGACACGCGGAACGCCGGCGACAGGCCGAACGCCCCGCCATGCACCGCGGCGACGCGCGCCGAATCAAGGAAATAGTCGATCAGAGCCTCGTCGCTGTCGATCCGCTTGCCGTCGGGGGTCGTCTTGCCCATGCACCCGCTCGCGTCGGGATAGACATAGAAGGCGCCGTCGGGGACGGGGCAGCTCAGCCCCGGCGCGTCGTTGAGCATCGCGACGACCATGTCGCGGCGCTTGCGGAACGCGGCGTTGCGGTCGTCGAGGAACTGCTGCGGCCCGCCGAGCGCGGCGGCGGCGGCGGCCTGCGCGATCGAGCAGGGGTTCGACGTCGATTGCGACTGCAGCTTGCCCATCGCCTTGATGATCCATGCGGGGCCGCCGGCATAACCGATGCGCCAGCCGGTCATCGCATAGGCTTTCGAACAGCCGTTCACGGTCAGGATGCGGTCGATCAGGTCGGGGCAGCGCTGCGCGAAGGTCGTGAATTCGAAATCGGCGTACCAGACATGCTCGTACATATCGTCGGTCATCACCATCACGTGGCTGTGACGGCGGATCACCTCACCCAGCGCGTCGAGCTCTTCGCCCGAATAGGCGGCGCCCGACGGGTTCGACGGCGAGTTCAGCATCACCCAGCGCGTCTTCTCGGTGATCGCGGCGTCGAGCTGCGCCGGCGTGATCTTGTAATTCTGCGCCGCGCTGCCCTCGACGATCACCGGCTTGCCGCCGCAGAAGGCGACGATATCGGGATAGCTCACCCAATAGGGTGCAGGGATGATCACCTCGTCGCCCTTGTCGACCGTCGCGACGAGTGCGTTGAACAAAGTGTGCTTGCCGCCGACGTTCACGCTGATCTGATCGAGCCCGAAATCGAGCCCGTTATCGCGGCGGAACTTGCCGCGGATCGCTTCCTTCAGCACCACCGTGCCATCGACGAGCGTATATTTGGTCTGACCGTTCCGGATCGCCTCGATCGCCGCTTCCTTGACGAAGTCGGGGGTGTCGAAATCGGGTTCGCCCGCCGACAGGCCGATCACGTCGACGCCCGATGCTTTCAGCGCCGATACGCGCGCGGTCATCGCCAGCGTCGCCGACGGCTGGATACGCTTGAGGGCTGCGGAAACATGCGGCTGGAAGGTCGACATCGGTGGCGTCCCCTGGACAGAAGGAAAATTGCGCGCGCCGCGCATAGCCGCGACCTGGAATTGCCGCAACTGCCGCTCAACAAAAAAGAGAATTGCGCGCGCGTCAATCGATCGGAATCGCGAATTGGCGCGTCAGCGCGGGCGCTCCTCCACGAGCCGCGCGGGAACGAGGCCGCGCAGCGAATTGCCGATGAAAAAACCGTCTTCGAGGTCGGCGAGGCGCAGGTGCGATTCGACCGCGCGTCCCTTCTCGATCAACTCGGCGCGCAGCACACCGGGCAGCAGCCCAAGCGACAGCGGCGGGGTCAGCAGTACGCCGTCGCGCTCGACGAAGATATTGCTCCAGCTGCCCTCGGTCACGAAACCGGGCTCGTCGACGAAGACGACTTCGGCGGCCCCGCTCGCGATGCGGGCGCCGTCATAAGCGAAGCGCAGGCTCGTCTTGTGTGCGAGGCGGAAATCGTCCGCGATCATCGGAGCGGGTCGCACGGCGACCGCGACGGGCAGTTCGGCGAGCCGCGGCACCGGCGACACTTCGACCGCGAGCGCGCCCGACGCGGCGAGCCGCATACGCACGCGCGCCGCGCTGCGCAGGCGGAAGGTCGCCGATTGCAGGCTGTTGCGCGCGCCGTGGCGGTCGAAATGAAAACCGAGCGCCGCAGCACTCGCCTTCATCCGCGCCAGATGGCCTTCGAGACGCTGAAGACCGTCGACCGGATCGAAATACATCGTTTCGAGAAGGTCGAAGCTTTCCCGCGCTGCGCCCACAAATTCCCCCTTGGCCAGACATTCGCGCCATTCCTCGCCCGGAATGCTGTCGGCGACTATTCCCGATCCCAAACCCAGCGTGGCGCATGACGGCCCGTCCTGCAAGCCGTTGATTTCCGGAAAAACCAACGTGCGGATCGCCACGTTGAACGCGGCGTCGCCGCCCGCCTCGATAAAACCGATCGATCCGGTGTAGAGCCCGCGCGGCCCCACTTCCAGTTCGTCGATGATCTCCATCGCGCGCACCTTGGGCGCGCCGGTGATCG
>JACDQN010000215.1 GCA_015657575.1 Sphingopyxis sp. | reverse complement strand
TTCGCCTCGCCGCGACGAATCCGGGTCGTTGATCAGGAAGACCGCGACCTTGCCCTTGAGGTCGACGCCCTTCAAATCGTCCCAGCCGCGCTCGGGCGCGCTGACGCCGTAGCCGACGAAGACAAGCGGCGCGTTCGCGACCACCGCCCTGTCCTTGGGCTGGAGCGTCGAGACATAGATGTCGGTACCGAAGGCGAGCGGCACCCGCGCGCCCTGGCGGACGAAGGCGAGCGTCTCGGGCGTCCCGAGGCGGGTGTGGAGGAGCGGCACGGGCTGCGTCCAGCCGGCCATCGACCCCCGCGGGTTCGAGCCCCAGCGCCAGCAGCCGCCCGATGAGATAGCCGATCGTGCGCTCCTCGCCGACGGTGCCGGGCGCGCGGTCCTGAAACTGGTCGGAGGCGAGGGTGCGGACGGTGTCGGTCAGGTTCGCCGCGTCGATGCCCGACTGCGCCGCAGCGGGTGCAGCGATGGCGGTCAGGAGGAGGGCGGAAGCGACGCGCAAGGACATGAAGCCGGAATTCCCGGCCTGATTCCGGCGCTGCCTAGCATGGCGGTGCGCCGCGCCGCCATCGATTTGACAGCAAGAAACGGGGCGTGGATGCGAGCGGCGGGTGGCAGGGTGCTGGCATGACAAAGATGGTCGAAACGAAGATCGCCGGGCTGGATTGGGATGCCGCCACCACCTCGCTCGACCGCGATGGCTGGGCGGTGCTGCCCGGCCTGATCGGCGCGGCGGATTGCGATGCGACCGCGGCGCTCTATGCCGAAGAGACGGGGTTTCGCAGCCATGTCCATATGGCGCGGCACGGCTTCGGGCGCGGCGAATATCGCTATTTCGCCTATCCGCTGCCGCCGCTGGTCGCGCGGCTGCGCGGCGCGCTTTACCCGAAACTCGCGCCGATCGCGAACCGCTGGCACGAGCGAATGGGGATGGAGGCGCGCTTCCCGGCGAGCCACGACGCGTTTCTCGCGCGATGCCATGCGGCGGGGCAGCGGCGGCCGACGCCGCTGCTGCTGCAATATGGCGCGGGCGATTATAATTGCCTGCACCAGGATCTGTACGGCGAGCATGTCTTTCCGTTGCAGGTCGCGGTGCTGCTGTCGGCGCCCGAGGGATGCGGGGGTGGGGATTTCACCGGCGGCGAGTTCGTGCTGACCGAACACCGGCCGCGGATGCAATCGAGAGCGGCCGTCGTGCCGCTGGCAAAAGGCGATGCGGTGGTCTTTGCCGTGAACGCACGGCCGGTGTGGGGCAGTCGCGGCGATTATCGGGTGGCGATGCGCCACGGGGTCAGCGCAATCCGATCGGGCCGCCGCCACACGCTGGGCCTGATCTTTCACGACGCCGCGTAAGCGGCGCGGTCAGTCGCCCAGCGACGCCATCAGATTGTCGCGCAGCTTGGCGACCGATTTCTGGACGTCGAAGAAGCTGTCGCCGAGGCCCGTCGCATCGAACAGCTCGTTGCCGATTTCGAGGCTGCGCAGATCGCTGCCCTTGGGGGTCAGGCGAATACGCACCTGCCGTTCGTCGGCGGGGTCGCGGCGGCGTTCAATGAAGCCCGATTGTTCGAGCTTCTTGAGGATGGGGGTCAGCGTGTTCGATTCGAGGAACATTTTTTCGCCGAGCTCTCCGACGGTCTGGTCGTCCTTTTCCCACAGCGCGACGAGGACGATATATTGGGTGTAGGTGAGCCCGAGCTTGTCGAGGATCGGCCGGTAGGCGCGGCCGAAGGCGAGGTTCGCCGAATAGACCGCAAAGCACAGGAACTCGCCGAGTTTCGGACGTTCCGTTTCGCTGGCTTTGGTCTTGGTCATCGGGATCCTTTCCGCAATCCGGCGCATACGATGAAATCGGACGGCGCGGGTGTCAACCGGGCGGCGGGGAGATCGCCGCCCGATCGATCAGGCCGTCAGGCGAGGTTGAGTTCGATGTCGATATTGCCCTCGACCGCCTTCGAATAGGGGCAGATCTTGTGGGCGAGATCGACGAGTTCGCGGGCCACGTCGCGGTCGACGCCGGGGACAGAAATGTCGAGACGCGCGCGCAGGACGAAATCGATGCCGCCGCGGTTCAGCAATTCGATCGTCGTGTCGGCTTCGGGGCTGGCGGGCAGCGCCACCTTCTTCTGCGACGCGGCGAGTTCGAGCGCGCCGATGAAGCAGGTCGACCAGGCGGCGGCGAAGAGATTTTCGGCCGCAGGGTGCGGCTGCGGCAGCGCGATGTCGAGCAGGTCGTTGGTGCTGCGGGCGTAGCCGTCCTTGCCGCCTTTGACGTGGGTGGTGCCGGTGAAGAGAATTTTGTCAGCCATGTCGAGTTCCTTTCGGGATTTTGATCGTATCCGTTTCCATCGGATGCGATGTAATTAGGCAGGGCGTTGCGGATAGTCAAGCGGTTACGATTAAAGCGGATACGATATAATAGCAAGATGCTGGAATCGTGATGATATAATTTGAGTGGGGGCGCGATTTTATGGGCGTCGGGCGGCGCCTGCCGGTCGATATGCGCTGCGAAGGGGCGAATCGCGGACGGGATGCGGCTTTTTGCGCGGTCCTTTCGATTGTCGTCGCCCTTGAGCGAGACGCGTGGCTCGTTCGATTTGATCCGGGGTTTGGTGAGGCTGTCCCCCGGAAAGCGGGATCCCGGGTCAAGTCCGGGATGACGAAGGGGTATTCGGCGACAGTTTTCAGCGGCAACGCTCCCTTTCGTCGTTACCCCGGACTCGATCCGGGGTCCACTGCGGCGCTGAAGTCATGGATCCCGGATCAAGTC
>JACDQN010000214.1 GCA_015657575.1 Sphingopyxis sp. | reverse complement strand
GAAATGATAGGCTTGTTAGTTCGGCGCGGCGCAAACCTCGCGTGCCCCTCCACCACCCTCCGGGTGGTCCCCCCCCCCGTTGGGGGAGGACCGCTTTCGGTCGAAACTCGCGTTGTTCCATCTTGTCATCCCGGACCTGATCCAAGATGGCACCTCTCCGATACCGTGATAAGACGGGGCATGTTGACGCCCCTCTGGCCGCAGCGCCTGCTCGCCCTTCCCTTCCTGATCCTCGGCGGCTGGTGCCTCATCGCGCCGCAGATGGTCGAGCGGCTGACGATCACGCCCGCCTATCAGCACCTCAGCCCGGCGAGTGCGCTGTTCATCGGTTGTTTCGGGGCGCAGGCGGTGCTGGGCGCGCTGTTCATTGCGTTCAGCCGGTGGACGAAGCGGACCTTTGCGATCTACGCGGCGGCGCTCCTGCCCTTTTTCTGGTTCAACTATTATTTCCTGTTCGTCGTGCCGGTGCTGAACCGCTGGATGATGCTCGATTTCGTGTCGAACCTTGCGATGCTGGCGCTGTGCTATTGGGGCTGGCGCACCGCGCCGATACGGCTGCGCGCCGACGATTGATCGCGCGAAGGCAGGGCCGGGAGCCAGGAGAGAGAGAATGGCTCCGGGCGCCCGCCTTCGCAGGAACGAATATCAGGCGGCGGCCGCCGCAAGTTCTTCGCGCGGCTCCGATGCGTGCGCGGGCATGATCGCGTCGGCATAATCGCTTTCATATTTCTGGATCAGCGCGCGGTCGTCGTGATTCCACGGGTGGAAACCCGGCATGAAATAGCTGAGCCAGGGGAAGAAGCTCTTGCGCAGCACGCCCGGCGCGCCGAGCAGATACCACCAGATGCGGAGCGTGACGCGCCAGCCGGTGAGGCCGTCCTGCTTGAGCAGCGCCTTCATCCCCTTCACGCGCTTCGGCCAGAAACGCGAGGTGACGAGCAGCATCATGATCGACTTGGCGCGCCAGCGCTTGAAACGGCTCCAGTCCTTCGTCGCGTGGAGCCAGGTGTCGTAGGCGACGCCCTTGTGCTCGATCTCCTCGATCGCATGCCATTTCCACAAGCTGGCCCATTCGGGCTCGGCGCCCGCATACATTTTGTCGTCGCGCAGCATCACCGCCGCCATCATCGCGGTATAATGTTCGAGCGCGATCGTCGCCATCAGGTTGACGATCTGCGGGCGCGTCTTGATGAGGTCGAGGACCTGATTGACGTCGTCCTCGAGCTCGGAAAGATCATATCCCGCTTCCGCCGCTTTCTTGTTGAAAACAACATGCTCGCGGCTGTGGATGACTTCCTGCTGGGTGAAGGCGCGGATCTCGCGCGCCAGCTTCTCGGGCACGCCGTCGCGGTGTGCCTTCACCGCCTCGATGAACATCGCCTCGCCGCGCGGGAAGGTCACCGACAGCGCGGTGTGGAAGGCCGAGGCGATCGGATCGCCGTTGAGCCACCAGCGACCCTGCCGGTCGTCGCGGCCAAAGCGCATGTCGCGCGGGGTGATCGAAAGATCCTTCGGGGTCGGAGAGAGCGAAAGGCTGGACATATGTTCCTCACCGTCGGAAAGGGAAAGCGGGCGTGGGGACGCCTATGGGGCAAAAGTTAAGGGTTACTTACAGTGGTGTCAATAGCAAAGAAGCGCCTGAGCCCGGAAGAGAGCCGCTCGGTCGCGCTCGAGGCCGCGCGGCTGATCCTGATCGAAATGGGGCCGCAGGCGGTCACGCTGAAGGCCGTAGCGGCGCGGATCGACCGGACGCACGCCAATCTGCTGCACCATTTCGGCAGCGCCGCCGGATTGCAGAAGGCGCTGGCGGCCTATCTGGCCGACACCGTGTGCGGCACGATCGGGCAGAAAATGGCCGAATCCGCGCCGGGCGAACGCAATGTGCGCGAGATCGTCGATCTGGCCTTCGACGCGTTCGACAGCGGCGGTGCTGGCGCGCTCGCGACCTGGATGGCGGCGACGGGCAATGAAGGGGCGCTCGACCCGGTGATCGACGCGATCCACCGGTTGATCGACGGCATGGCCCCCGACGCGCATGAAAAGCGCCTGATGCACGAAGATACACTTGCGCTCGTGTTGATGGCGATGGGCGATGCGCAGCTCGGCGGGCCGATGGCCGAGGCGCTGTCGCTACCGCGCGACACGGCGCGGGCGTTGGCGACCGAACTGATTACCGGGCGGATTGCCGCTTTCTGGGCCGAACAAGGGGGCAAGCCGGGCTGTTGAAGCGGGCGGGGCTGGCAAGCCCGAAGCTCGATCGGCCGGTATCGGGCGGTGGCAGCCGTTGGCTCAACCGCTCTCTCCCCTTCAGGG
>JACDQN010000213.1 GCA_015657575.1 Sphingopyxis sp. | reverse complement strand
TAAAGCGTGCCCTGCGGCCCCTTCAACACCTCGAGCCGTGCGAGATCCGACGGGTCGAGATCGGGGGTCGTGTTGCTGCCGCCCGTATAGGCGTTGACCGAACCGACCGGCGCTTCGTCGATATAATAGGCCGTTGCCGACGCCGACTGCGCCGGACCCGTGGTAATGCCGCGCAGCGTGACCTGCGTAAGCCCGGCGCGCGCGACGTTAGCGACAGCCCCGGCACCTTCGCGGCATAATCTTCGAACTTGACCGCACCCTCTTGCGTCAGCGTGTCGGTGCCGACGACCGCGACCGACGCGGGCACATCCTGCAGCCGCTCGGCGCGCTTTGTCGCGGTGACGATGATTTCGGAGCTTTCCGAGGCCGTGTCGGAGACCGCATCCTGCGCCTTTGCCGGAAGCGCGGTCAGGATCGCGGCAGTGCCGGCCAGCCAAATGGCGCGGCGCAGCGGCAGCAGTCGGTTATCGGTCATTCAGGTCATCCTCCCTTATCATTTTGGCCAACCTATCAGATAGGATAACGACCCGCGCCGCCGCGCGATGTGCTGATCGGCTGTTAGCCTTTGCTACTTTGCCTCGCTCGAAAGCCCGCTCGCCCTGTCCCAGAAACGGCGAATCGTCGCGTCGGGGTCGACGACGACCGAGGGTGTGTCGTCGAAGATCAGCGTCGCGCGGCGGACCCGGTCATAACGCGGCCAGTGCGGCAACCCGGCAACATTCGGATTGCCCGTGCGCGCAAAAGCGCCCCAGCTGCGCTGCATCAGGTCGCTCATATGCTGCTGCGACGTTCCCGTTCCGGTCATTTCGCCCGCGCGTCCGACATTGCCGAAAACGAACGAAATCTCGACGCCATGAGGCGAACGCAAGATGCCGCCCGCGACGGGAGTACGCCAATCCACGCGATAGAAATAGACCGGCGCGCGCTGGTCGGCTTTGCGGGTCGCCAGCACCTGCGCGGTGTGCGCGAACATCTTGTCGGTCATGATGCTGGCGAGCAGATGCGGCGGCTTTTCCTCGATCGCGCGTGTTCGATAGAGTGCGACGCCTTCGGCAGCATTCGCGGGTCCCATGAGCATCGCCGCCATCGCCGTCAGCTTGGCATCGTCGGTCGCGAGCCAGCCCGGATCTGCGGCGAGCACCGCCGTCGCCTCGTCGCGCGTGTGGCCGACCATCAGCGCGACATCTTCCGACACGGACGACGCCACGGGATCGGCGGGATGCGTCGGGAGCAGCTTGCCCTCGACCACCGGGCCGAAGCTCAGAATACCCGATTTCGCGAAGAGCGCGATCAGCGCGTCGAGCGGCATGTCGCGCAGCTTGATGATGTCTGCGGGCGCGAGCCCCGCGTTGGCGAGCACCGTAGCCCGCGCCGCCATGCTTTCCTCGAAAGTACGCACGCGCGGGTCGGATCCGCTCTGGATGATCGCCTTTTGGAAAAGCCCCTTGCCCGCGGGCATCGCGAGCAGTGCCGAAATCTTGCCGCCGCCGCCCGACTGGCCGAACAACGTGACATTGCTCGCATCGCCGCCGAAGGCGCCGATATTGGCGCGCACCCATTTCAGCGCTTCGACGATGTCGAGCTGCCCGTTCAGCCCCGACGTGGCATAATCGCCGCCCGCCTCGCGTCCAAGGTTCAGATAGCCGAAACCGTTGAGCCGATGGTTGATGACACGACGATAACCCGTTCGCCTTTTGCCAGATTGGCGCCGTCATAGGCAGGGTCATAGCTGCTCCCGAAGCCGTAGCCGCCGCCGTGGAGCCAGACCATGACGGGCAGTTTCTCTTGGCGCGCCCGTTTTGCCGGTGCCCAGACGTTGAGCACGAGGCAATCCTCACCGACCAGTATATCCGAAAAGCGGATCAGCGAGTTCGACGGCAGCGGCGGCTGTGGACAGCGCAGTCCCGGCTTCGTCGCATCGCGCACGCCCTTCCACGCCGGCGCGGGCCGAGGCGGGAGAAAGCGGTTCGCTCCCCCCGTATCGGCCCCATAGGGAATGCCGAGGAAGCGAACGACGCCGTCCGCCGACACGCCTTGCAGTTTCCCCGCCTTCGTGGCCGCGACCACGGGTTTTTCCACCGGCACTTCCGCCGCCGCGCCGCTCGCGCCCATTGCCGCCGCCAGCAGCAGCAGCGCCTTGACCAGTTTGCGCATCGCCTTGTCCTCGCATGATTGACCGGCGCGCATGATAGGGGGACCGGCGCCGCACGGGTTGCCGGCGTCTGTGCCGATCGGCCTTGATACTGTGCGGAAGGCCGGCGAGCGCTCAGGCGGCCATCAAGGCGCCTTGATAGGCTCGATCCTCGAACGCCTGGCCCGCGCCCATCGCCACGCAAAGCAGCGGGTTGTCGGCAATAGTGACCTGCAGCCCGGTGCGCTTCGCGATCGCGTCGTCGATGCGGCGCAGCAGAGCTCCGCCGCCGGTCAGGGTGATCCCCTCGTCGATGATATCGGCGGACAGTTCAGGCGGTGTATTTTCGAGTGCCGCCATCACCGCGCTGACGATCGTTCCCACCGGCTCGGCAAGCGCCTCGGCGACCTCGGCTTCGGACACCTGCACCTCCGAAGGGCGACCGTTGACGAGGTCGCGACCCTTGACCGCCATCACCATTCCGTCGCCTTCGGGCGGCAGGGCGGTACCGATCGTCAGCTTCACCCGTTCCGACGTCATTTCGCCGATCATCATATTATGTTTGCGGCGGATATAACTGCTGATCATGTCGTCCATCTTGTCGCCGCCGATGCGCACCGAATTGCTGTAGGCGATGCCGCTCAACGACAATACCGCGACCTCCGTGGTGCCGCCGCCGATGTCGACGACCATCGCGCCGCGCGGTTCGGTCACCGGCAGGCCGGCACCGATCGCCGCCGCGAGCGGCTCTTCGATCAGCTGGACATTGACCGCGCCCGCATTGGTCGCGGCGTCGCGGATCGCGCGGCGTTCGACGGGGGTGGAGCTCGACGGGATGCACACGACGATATTGCTGCGCGAACGGAAACGGCTCGGCCCGCCGAGCGCCTTGTCGATGAAATGCTTGAGCATCTGTTCGGCGATGTCGATGTCGGCGATCACCCCGTCACGCAAGGGACGCAGCGCCTGGATGTTCGCGGGCGTCTTGCCCATCATCAGCTTCGCCTCGTCGCCGACGACCTTGACGCGGCGGACACCATTATATGTTTCGAGCGCGATCACGGAAGGTTCGTTGAGCACGATCCCCTTGCCGCGGACGTAAATGACCGTGTTCACGGTCCCGAGGTCGATCGCGATATCGTTCGCTGTCGAAGCGAAGCGTTGAAGAATATTCATCCCTGGCGGTGCCTTGATTAACTATCGAGTCGTCGGCCCGCCGCCCCCCCGGGCATGTCAGAACTCCCTGATATTCGCTTGTGTGCTGCGCCCCGGGCCGTCAATCGCCCCCCGCCCCGCCCATGACGGGCCGTGGCATTCTTGCGCCTGACCGAAAGAGGGTGTCGCCGCAAGGCCGCTTATTGAGCGCCCCCGTGCCATGCAACGCATCGCGTATGACCGCCCACTGAAACCGTTTGGAAGAGGTGGTGCCTGGGGACGGGATCGAACCGCCGACACTGCGATTTTCAGTCGCATGCTCTACCAACTGAGCTACCCAGGCGAACCGCGCCGGCGGACGGCCGCGCTGGCGAGCGGCGGCTATAGGCAGGGCTTTGCATCCTGTCCAGTGACTTTGTGACGCGTTTTTTACGCGTCAGCCTTCGTCGAAACGATCGTCGTCGGCGGTGCCGTCGGGGGCCTGATGGACGGGCACGCGATAGTCTTCGCCGAACCATTTACGAAGAGGTCGCGATCGCGGCAGCCGCGGCTGCAGAACGGTTTGAATTCGTCCGCGCGCGGTTTGCCGCATTGGGGGCAAGAACGCGGTTTTGCGCTGGCTTCACTGGGCATGGCCCGCTCCCTTGATTTGCGCGTCCGCGGTGACCGCAACAGGCCGGCCGATGCGGGCCTGCAGCGCAGCGATCCAATCGGGATGCGCATGAATATGATCGGCAACGGCCGGACGCGTGGTCAGTTGCAACAGCCCCGTTCCTCGCGCGCGCTCCGCCTGACGCAGCAGCAAGGCGGCGTCGGTCGCGATCGCATCGAATCGCACCTGCTCGATCAACGAAGGCCGCGTCCGGCGACGGATGATCTGCATCAAGCCGAACCCGTTGACCGCGGTCCGTTCGAACGGCTGCGGCAGCAGCGCGTCAATGAGCGCATCGACCGCGAGCCGCTCGGCGCGGCCGGGAAGCGAGGGGAAGTCGATCCCGATCGAACCGCCGATGTCGCAGCAGCGGATCACGCGCACCGCCGCCTCTGCACCCGCCCTTGCCAGCGCCGACGCGTCGCCTTCGCCGTCGATGTCGATCAGCGTCATCGCGGGTGTCGTGTCGATCCAAAGCGCACCGCCGGCGAAGGGCCAATGGCCGGTGCGGACATGGTCGATGAGTTCGGACCAGCCCGCCGCCTCGAGGCGATCGCCGTCGGTCGGGCGGATTTCGGTGACACAAAACCCGGTTGCTCCGATCCGGGTGCACAGATCGGGCCCGTCGCCGATCGTCGCTCCGGCCTCGGCAACGCGCGCCCGCGCCGGTTTATCGCGGCCGCGCTCGCGCAGCGCCATGCGGGTGACCTCGACCGTCAGCTTCGCGCCGATCGACAGCCCGGACGGCGCACCGGCCAGCGAGGCCAGGCGCTCGCCCGATCCGTCGAGCGCGACCAGCGCGCCCTTCCCGCCTTCGACCAGCCGCGCTTCGACGATCGCACCGACGCGCGGGCCTTCGCCGTCGCGCTCGATGCGCGCCTCGACAATCCGGTCGTCCTCGACCAGCGCCGCGCGGCGCTCGCCGATACCATCCTCATACAGCCATTCAGCCAAGCGGCACGCCGACGCCGGTGAGCAGGTTGCGGGTTTCGTGAAGCGGCAATCCGACGACGTTCGAATGGCTGCCCGACAGGAAGCGGACGAACGCCTCGGCGCGCCCCTGGATCGCATAGCCGCCCGCCTTGCCCATGCCCTCACCGCTCGCGACATACCAGTCGATCTCTCCGGCGCTCACTACCTTGAAGGCGACGACCGTGTCGACGACGCGCACGCGCGGCCGCCCGTCCGTTCCGACGAGGCAAATGCCCGAATAGACATGGTGCCGCCGCCCCGAAAGCAAGCCGAGCATTCGGCGCAGATCTGCTTCGTCGGCCGGCTTTTCGAGGATACGGCGGCCGACGGCGACCGTGGTGTCGCCCGCGAGCACGACCTCGCCCGCCGCTCGCTCGACCGCGAGCGCCTTGCCCTCGGCGAGCCGCGCGACATAGCTGCGCGGCACCTCGCCCCTCAGCGGGCTTTCATCAATGTCGGGGGATGCAATGCGCGCGGGCACGACCCCGATCCGCGCCAGCAATTCCAGCCGGCGCGGCGACGTCGATGCCAGAACCAGCGCGGGAAAGTTCGCCGCGCCGCTCACTTGAAGCGATAGGTGATCCGACCCTTGGTCAGGTCATAGGGGGTGAGCTCGACGAGCACTTCGTCGCCCACCAGCACGCGGATGCGGTTCTTGCGCATCTTG
>JACDQN010000212.1 GCA_015657575.1 Sphingopyxis sp. | reverse complement strand
TTATACCAGTGTTGCATTGGACCCCGGATCAAGTCCGGGGTGACGAAATTTAATGATCGACGGCCCTACCAGTCAGCAAAGACCCAACTCACAAAGAGGAGGAATGCGGCGACGAGACCGGCGAGTACTGCAACCGTCGCGACGACGCCAAGGGCCCGCGATTTCTTGTCGGAATAGCTCAACGCGTCGCGCCGGGTTTCCACAGGACATCGCCGCCGGCGGCGGCGTTGATGTGGCGCGTCATCACGAACAGATGATCCGACAGCCGGTTGAGATAGGTGAGCGCGAGCGGATTGAGGTCGCGCAACGCGCCGGCGGCGACCGCCGCGCGTTCGGCGCGGCGCGCAACCGCGCGCGCGACGTGGAGCCGCGCCGCCGCCTCGGTCCCGCCGGGCAGGATGAAGCTTTTGAGCGGTTCGAGATCGTCGTTCATGCGGTCGATCTCGTCTTCCAGCCGCGCGATCTGGCTGGGCACGATGCGCAGCGCCATCTCGTGCGGGCCGAAGCCGAACTGGATGTCGGCGGGCGTCGCGAGATCGGCGCCGAGGCTCGAACAACTCGTTCTGGATGCGCGCGAGCATCGCTGCATGGTCGCCGTCCGCCGCGAGCGCCGCGACCGCGACGCCGATCGCGCTGTTCGCCTCGTCGACGTCGCCGATCGCCGCCATCAGCGGTTCGGATTTGGCGACGCGCGACCCGTCGACGAGGCCGGTGGTGCCGTCGTCGCCCGTGCGCGTGTAGATCTTGTTGAGCTTGACCACGATCCGCGGGCTTATTGCCCGGCGGCGAAGACGCCGATGAGGACGAGCAGGATGATCGTGATCGCCTGCCACTTCACGCGCGCCATCATCATCTTGTTCTGCTTGATCTGGTTTTCCTCGACCGTCCCGTCGATCGCGGCCTGGTGGCCCTGCGAGAAATAGAAGAGCCCGCGCGCAAGCGAGAAGAGGACGAAGCCGGCGGCGATGACGACGCCCAGGACGAGGAGAATACTCATGCGCCCTATTTAGGGCATTTGCAGCGAATAACCAGTGGGAAGCTCGCCGCGCGCCAGACCGGCGGCGAGCGAAAGGCCGTCGATCCCGGCGGCGCGGAGCGATGCGAGCGAGGCTGCGGCATCGCGCTTTGCAAGCCTTTTGCCGTCCATGCCGCAGACGAGCATGTGATGGCGATACAGCGGCACGGGTAGGCCGAGCAGCGCCTGTAGCAGCCGGTGGACGTCGGTCGAGGCGATCAGGTCGGCGCCGCGGATGACATGCGTCACTCCCATTTCGGCGTCGTCGAGCGTGCTCGCGAGATGGTAGCTGGCGGGCGCATCCTTGCGCGCGAGCACGACATCGCCATGCGCGGCGGGATCGGCGCGGCGCAACCCCTGCCCCGACTCTTCCCAATCGAGATCGCTCCCCACCGCGACGGCGCGCGCCATGTCGAGGCGCCAAGCGTGCGGCTCGTCGGCGAGCCGACGGTCGCGCTCGGCAGGCGGCAGCGCGCGGCAAGTGCCGGGGTAGATCGCGCCGGAAGGTCCGTGCGGCGCCGCGAGGCTGGCGGCGATATCGGCGCGGGTGCAGAAACAGGGATAGACGAGGGCGCGGGCGCGCAGATCGTCGAGCGCCGCCTGATAGATATCGAGCCGCTGCGACTGGCGCACCGGGTCGCCGTCCCATGCGATGCCGAGCCAGCCAAGGTCGGCGAGCGACGCCGCGACATAATCCTCGCGCGAGCGGTTGCCGTCGATATCGTCGATGCGGATGTAGAAACCGCCCTTTGCGGAGCGCGCCGCTTCGTGCGCGAGCACCGCGCTATAGGCATGACCGAGGTGCAGTTCGCCCGTCGGGCTGGGTGCGAAACGGGTCAGCATGGGCGGGGAAGCGAATCCATATGCTGTGCCGTCTCTTTTCGAATCATTCCATATCTTGCGGGAAGAAGCCCCTTGACGTCAGATTCTGATGCGTCATGTAATGAGGGTGTCATGCAGGGAAGGCAGTGGCGCGCCATCCCGTGCAGCATAGGGGGCAGCGTTACCAAGCCATGTTCCATCCCGATCTTGCCCGGCATCCCGATTCCTGTCCGGCTCTCGTACTCAATGCAGATTATACGCCGCTGAGTTACTATCGTTGAGCCTGTGGCCGTGGCAGACCGCGGTCAAGGCGGTTTTCCTCGACCGCGTGACCATCGTCGAAAATTACGAGCGCGAAATCCACTCGCCGACGCGGACGATGCCGATCCCCAGCGTCATCGCGCTGCGCCAATATGTGAAGCCGTCGGAGCATCCCGCTTTCACGCGCTTCAACCTGTTCCTGCGCGATCGCTTCGCGTGCCAATATTGCGGGTCGGGCAAGGATCTGACCTTCGACCACGTGGTGCCGCGCCGCCTCGGCGGGCGCACGACGTGGGAGAATGTCACCACCGCCTGCGCGCCGTGCAACCTCAAGAAGGGCGGACGCACGCCGCAACAGGCGCATATGCCGCTCTACCGCCAGCCCTGGCGCCCGACGAGCTGGCAGCTGCAGGACAATGGCCGGGCGTTTCCGCCGAACTATCTGCACACCAGCTGGATCGACTGGCTTTACTGGGATGTCGAGCTGGAGGGGTAGGCGTGCCAATTCGGCAACGTCGGCTTTGGGGTGGGGAGCGGACCTTTCCTTGTTCCAAAGTTCAGGAAAGTTCAGCCTTGTGGAGCGTGCGGTTTGGGCCGGAACCTATGCTGGCGCGCTGGACAGCGAGGGTTGTCATCTACCGAGTGAAAGAGCCGTGGAAAGGCTGGCATGGCCGGATAATGTAGGAAAGCGGTTTCTGCATGTCGGATTTGGGGTGG
>JACDQN010000211.1 GCA_015657575.1 Sphingopyxis sp. | reverse complement strand
CGTTTGCCCTGAGCTTGTCGAAGGGCTGTCGTTCCTTCAAAGGTCGGAGGAAAGAAGAACGGTGCTTCGACAACCCCGGATCAAGTCCGGGGCCGAACGGTTGAGAGGGAAAATCATGGGTGAGATGATCCGGATGACGATGGACGATGGCGCCGATATCGCCGTCTACCATGCCGAGCCCGACGGCGAGCGGCGCGGCGGGCTGGTGCTGGTCCAGGAAATCTTCGGCGTCACCGATCATATCCGCGACCTGTGCGACGAATATGCCGCCGACGGTTACGAGGTGCTCGCGCCCGCGCTGTTCGACCGCGAGCATCCGGGGTTCGAGAGCGACTATTCGGGGCCGCAGTTCCAGCGTGCGGTGCAACTGGCGCGCGAGCTGCATCCTTTCGAGCAGAGTTTGAAGGACGCGCAAACATGCATCGACGCTTTGAAAGCGAAAGGACCGGTGTTCATCGCCGGCTATTGCTACGGCGGGTCGGTCGCGTGGCGAATGGCGCAGATCAGCCCCAACCTGGCCGCGTCCTCTTCTTATTACGGCAGCCTCGTGCCGACGACCTTTCGCGACGAAGCTCCTGCCTGCGCCACGATCGCCCACTTCGGCCGCTTCGACGACGGCATTCCGATGGAGGGCGTCGATGCACTGATTGCGAAGGATCATCCGACCGCGCAGATCTTCGTTTACGAGGCGGGTCACGGTTTCAACAGCGACCGGCGCAAGGATTATCACGAACCGAGCGCCGACCTGGCAAAGGAGCGGACGCTGATGCTGTTCCGGGCGTGCGGGGGCTGAGACGGGCGACAGGAAGTCGGTTTTGGGGTGGGGAGCGGACATAGGTCAACCACTTTCGTCGCCCCGGACTTGATCCGGGGTGACGGTGGAAGAGAGTCGCCAACCTATGTGATCCCCGCAATCGGTCAAAACCCGCTGATCCCGCTCCATGCCCGGAGAGGATCGTGCAGAATCCGGCACCACATTGCCGTCCTAACCCGATCTCAACCTATCGGGCGCATCTCCACGGCAAAGGAGGGCGGTCGTCATGTCGCTTGCTGCCGCACTGCTGCTTTCGGGCAGCGCGTTCGATCTCGATCCGATGTGGAAGCCGGTCGCCGATCCGCTTGCCCCCGCGCGCGCGGGCAAGGTTCAGTGTCACGAGCCCGACCCCGACGCGCGCACCTGCCGCATCATGACCTGGTACAGTGTCCGCGCCGACGGCGTCGCCGAGATGCGCTCGGTCACCGCGCTCAGCAACGAGATGGGGCTGGCGGCCGAAGCGCGCATGACGCTGCGGCCCGAAGGCGGCGGCATGTGCGGCACGGTCAACGACACACATATGGCGAGCTATCGCATCGTCCAGCTCCGCGCGCCGCACGCGGCGGTGAAGAACGACCGGCTGGTCATCCGGCACCGCCAAGAACTGATCGCCGCGCTGTGGGGGCGCAAGCATTGCGCGTTCAATTTCAGCCGCGCCGACGACGACATGCGGCTCGACGTCAGTACCGTCGACGGCCAGTTCGCCGGCGAGATGATGGCGCAGTTCCTGTGGGTATCGCCCGGTTCGGGCTGGCGCCTGAAGGCATCAGCCGCCGCTTGACGCCTTCGCGCCCGCCGCGACCGGCTGGCAGCGATAGACGAGCCGTTCGTTGGGCGCCGCGGGCAGCACGCTGCGGATCGCATCCTGCTGCGCGCCCAGCGCCGCGACCTGATCGGGGTTGGCGGTACAGCTCTTGATCTCGACCCCCGCGCGCACCTCGCGTGCCTTCGCCATCGTTTCGGCGTCGAGCAGATAGCGATCGACGCGATAGTCCTTCGCCGCCGAATCGATCGAGGCGACCGCGACCGTGGCATCGTCGTTGGGGACGAGGATGCGCTGCCAGCGGCCGTCGGGTGCCTGGGCATATTGGGTGCGGTCGTTGACGCAGCCGCCCGCGCGGATCGCGATGGACACGTCGCTCGTCTCCGACACGGTGATGCGGCTGCGGTCGGCGCGGATCGTGCAGAGATAATTGCCCTCGGCCAGCGTCTCGGCCGTGCCCGCCGCTTCGCCGGGCGCCGGCGTGTCGGTGAGATCGGTGCGCGCGTCGGGGCGGGTGACGAACAGGATCGCTGCGCCGATCATCAGCGCCGCGCCCGCACCGCCCGCGATCTTCGCGTGGCGCAGATTCTTCTGGCTGTAGAAGAGCAGCCCCGCGCCCGCCGCGAGCGCGCCGATGACGAACAGCACCCCGGCGAGCGCGATGCGATTCTCGCGCGACGCCAGCGCTTCCTCTTCGGCGCGCGCCTGCTTCAACTCGCGGTCGAGTCGGGCGGCATTTTCCTTCGCGGCATTCGCCTGTTCACTCGCGCGCGCCTCGGCATCCATCGCGGCGCGGTCGCGGGCGTCGGCTTCGGCGAGCGACAGGCAGGGGGTGCCGATGCTGGCATAATGCTGGTTCGCATCGGCGAGGAAGCGCGCGAGCTCGCGCGTCGAAATCGCGAAGCCGAAGGGCGAGTCGCCGTCGTCGGCGCGGGTGATCGCGCTGTTGATGCCGACGATGCGGCCGCACTGGTCGACCAGCGGCCCGCCCGAATTGCCGCGCGAGATCTTGGCGGTGTGCACCAGCATCGCGACCCCGTCGACATTCTGTGTGTTCGACAGGCTGCCTTCGCTGCGCGTCGGGGTGCGGGGGGTGATGTAATCGGACGAGCTACGCGCGGTCGCGAGGTCGACATTGCCCGGATAGCCGAGCGCGACGGTGTCGGCGCCCGATTCGAGCGGGCCGGTATAGACGGCGGCCGTGGGCAGGCGGCCCTCGGTGATTTCGATCAGCGCGAGGTCGCGCGCGGTGTCGATCGCGATCAGCTTCCCCGCATAGCTTTTCTGCCCCTCCGACGGGACGACGCCGAGCGCGACATTGCCCGGATATTTGACCGCCGATTCGACGACATGCGCGTTGGTGACGATCCGTGTCGGCGAGATGGCGATGCCGCTGCCGTGACCGAAACCGACGACTTCGCCATCGACCATCGCGACGGTGACGACGCGCACGACGCTGCGCGACGCGGCGCTGATATCGTCGGCGGCGCGGGCCGGAACCGTCGATGCGAGGACGAGGGCGAAAAGGGCGAAGAGCAGCGCGAGGAGGCGGGTCATGGCGCGCAGACTAGCCGCGCCGGCTTTGAACGCAAGCATCGGGACGCAGCGGGCACGCAGGCATGGCAATCACGGTGCGACGCTTCTATCGACAGGAAAGGAGAGACGATGGCGACCGATATCATGACCGACGACGATCGCTGGGCCGCGGTGCTGCGCCGCGACCGGGCGCTCGATGGACGTTTCGTCACCGGCGTGCTGACGACTGGCATTTATTGCCGGCCGAGCTGCGCCGCACGTCATCCGCTGCGCGCGAATATCCGCTTCTTCGCCAATGGCGCCGCGGCGCGCGAAACGGGCCTGCGGCCGTGCAAGCGCTGCCTTCCCGACGATGTCGCGCGCGACGAAGGCGCGGTGCTTGCTGCGATCCAGGCGATCAAGGCGAGCGAGGAGCCGCTGGCGCTCGCCGATCTCGCGAGCCGGACCGGCTATTCGCCGACGCATTTCCAGCGCGTCTTCACCCGTCACACCGGGCTGTCGCCCGCGGCCTATGCGCGCGCCTTGCGCGAAGAGCGCGCGCGGCAGGCGCTGAGCGACGGCAACCGGGTGACCGACGCAATTTACGACGCGGGCTTTTCGGGGCCGTCGCGCTTTTATGAAAATATGGAGGGACGCATGGGGATGACGGCTTCGGCCTGGGTGAACGGCGGCAAGGGTGCGACGATCCACTGGGCGGTCGTGCCGACCAGCCTCGGCGCGATGCTCGTCGCGGCGACCGAAAAGGGCGTGTGCCGCCTCAGCTTCGACGAAGGGCGCGCTGCGCTCGAGGACCGGTTTCCGGCGGCGGAACTGGTCGAGGGCGGCGTGGAATTCGAGGCGCTTCTCTCGCAGGTCATTGCCGCTGTCGAGGCGCCGGTTGATGGCTTCGACCATATTCCGATCGATGTGAAGGGCACCGCCTTTCAGGAAGCGGTATGGCGCGAATTGAGGAAAATCCCGGCGGGCGAGACGCGCAGCTATTCCGATATCGCCGCCGCGGTCGGCAAACCCAGGGCAGTGCGCGCGGCGGGCAGCGCCAACGGCGCGAACAATGTCGCGGTGCTGATCCCCTGCCACCGCGTCGTGCGCAGCGACGGGTCGCTCGGCGGCTATGCCTATGGCCTGCCGATCAAGCGCGAACTTCTGAAAAGGGAAATCAAATGATCGATAAAGTGGCTGAATTCCGAGCGCTGCATGTTCCCGGCGACCCGCTGATCCTCGTCAACATCTGGGACGCGGGGAGCGCGAAGGCGGTCGCCGCGGCCGGCGCGAAGGCGATCGCGACGGGCAGCTTCGGCGTCGCCGGCGCACAGGGCCGCGACGATGGCGAGGATTTCCCGCTTGAGGATGTGTTCGCAAATCTCGACCACATCCTGTCGGTGACCGAACTGCCGGTCACGATCGACATGGAGTCGGGCTATGGTGCCGATCCGGCAGCGGTGGGTGCCTCGGTCGCCCGGGCAAAGGATGCGGGCGCGGCGGGGATCAATATGGAGGACCGGCTGCCCGGCGAGACCGAGTTGCTGCCGATTGTCGAGGCGGCCGTGCGGTACCGCGCCGCCGCCGACACCGGCATCTTCGTCAACGCGCGCTGTGACAGCTTTCGTGAACAGGACGCCGCGCAGGACGGCGATGCGCTGGTCGCGGCGACGCTCGAACGCGCGCGCGCCTATGCCGATGCGGGGGTGGGTTCGCTGTTCGTCCCCTTCCTGCTCGACCCCCGATGCATCGGGGCGATCTGCGAAGCCTCGCCGCTGCCGGTCAATATATTGCGCGGCAAGGGCGGCCCGACGCACCGGGAGCTGGCGGCGCTCGGCGTCGCGCGGATCAGCCACGGGCACCAGCCCTGGGCCGCCGCGATGGCGTGGCTGACGGCGCAGGCGGCGCAGGTGCTGGGCGGCGGAGAGCCCGATTATTGAGCGGCGAAGCAAGACCGGCGATCGCTCGGCTTGCGCTGCGCCGGCGCCGTCACGTTCCGCCATCCTCGGCATCGGCGGCTGTATTCTTGTCGCCGGCCGTGCGCTTTGCATGCTCGTCGCGCATTTCTTCGAGCCGCTTGAGCATCGCCTCGCCGCGGCCATTGTCGTGCGGATCGAAGGCGACCGACTGCGCCAGCGCGAGCGCCGCGTCGAAGTCGCCCCGGTTGGCGAGCGCGAAGGCATAGGAGACGCGGACCTCGATATTTTCGGGCGCGATCTCAAAGGCGCGCTGCAGCGCCTTCAGCGCCGGCTCGCTCGGGCGTTTGCCCTCGTCGAGAAAGCTGCGGAAAAAGGCGTAGAGCGGGACGGGGTCGAGCGGGTCGGTGCGATTGGCGTGCTGGATCGGCTTGCGCGCCTCGCGCCACGCGGCGGGGTCATCCTCGCCCTTCTCGTCGAGTTCGTGGAGCAGCATGCGCCCAAGCAGCACATTGGCGCGGACATGGTCAGGCTTGGCCGCGAGCACCTTGCCCAGCGCGGCGCGGATCGCGGGCAGGTCGCGCGCGTCGTCGTCCATGTCCCATTCGGCGGCGGCATATTCATATTGCGCCTCGGCGTTGGCGGGATTGGCGGCGACCAGTTGACGCAGAAGGTCGCGCGCCTTCGTCTGGCGCTCGTCGCTGCCGCGCGCGCTCAGCCGTTCGAGCCGGGCTTCGACCACCGCATCTTCGTCCGCGGACAGCGGTGCGATCTGGATGTTCGTCGGCACGGGGATCGGCGCGCGCGTCAGGCTGTAGGATAATTTGCCGTTGATATAGCGGTTGAGGTCCTTGTCGAGTTGTTCGAGGTCGCCGAATACCTGCGTCGCCGCCTGCTTGGCGTCGGTCCCCGCGTTGATCGCGGCGACATAGGCGCTCATCTGCCCGTCGCGGGTGTCGCTCTGATACAGCATGTGGGTCAGGATCCACGCGCGGCCGTAATAGACGTCGGTCTGCCCGCTGTTCCGCATCTCCCGCGGCCGCTCGGCCAGCAGTTTTTCCGCCGGGATCTTCGGCATCCGGAGCAGCCCATAGGCGCGGCGGTAAACGGGCCGGCCGAGTTCCGCCCGCCCTTCCTTGTCGAAATCGACGGTCGATGATATTCGGCGAAGCCCTCGATGAACCAGGCGGGAAAAGCGGCGCGCAGGTGCCGCTTCATGAATGATGGCTATATTCGTGGAACAGCACCTGCTGCGCGGAAGAGGTGCCGAGCGCGGGGTTGGTGTCGCCGGTTTCGCGGTTCGAAAGGGCAAAGCTGCCGTCGCGATCGCCGCGATAGAATCCCGCGATCGACGAACCGCGCGACCCGCTCGCGAGGGCGCCGACATCGGCGGCGGTCGGCAGCAGATAGATGGGCAGGCGATTGTCCTCGCCTTCGTACGGGGTCCGGAAGATGACGCGAAGCGTCAGATCGAACCGCTGAAGATTGGCCGCGAATTCGCGCAGCGATTTCTCGCTTCCTTCGCTATAGATGATGAAACTGTCGGTTTCGGCGCGAAGCCATTTGGCCTCTGCCGGTGTCGGCAGGCTTGATGCTGCCAAGCTGATCGCCGTAATCGACCCTATATATTTCATCCGCGCCCCCTGTTTGCAAAGGCATAGCTGCCAGCGCGGCCCGCAACAGTAAAGCGCTGTTGCGTTCAAACGAAACTATAGGGATCGATATCGATCGCGAGCCGTGCCTTGGTCGGCCATTCGATGCTGTCCACCCATGCGCGGATCGTGCCCTGCAGGTCGAAGCTGCGCGGCGCGTGGAGCAGGAGGCGAAAGCGGTGACGTCCGCGCAGCATCGCGAGCGGCGCGGGCGCGGGCCCATAGACAGCAAGCCCTTCGGCGACCGGGGCTTTCGCTCCCAACCGCTGCGCGACACCACGCGCGATCTCGATATCCTCGGACGAGATGACGAGCGCAGCGAAGCGGCCATAGGGCGGCGCCCCTGCGAATTTCCGCGCCGCGGCCTCGGCGGCGTAGAAGCCATTGCGGTCGTTCGCGACGAGCGCGGCCATCACCGGCGCGTCGGGCACGCGCGTCTGGATCAACACTTCGCCGGGCTTGACCCCGCGCCCCGCGCGCCCCGCGACCTGCGCGATCTGCTGAAAGGTTCGTTCCGACGCGCGCAGGTCGCCGCCGTCGAGCCCCAGATCGGCGTCGACCACCCCGACGAGCGTCAGGTTCGGGAAATGATAGCCCTTCGTGACCAGCTGCGTCCCGATGATGATATCGACCAGCCCGCCCTCGACATTGTCGACGAACTCGGCGGCCTTGGCGGGCGACCACAAAGTGTCGCTGGTGACGATGGCGACGCGGGCCTCGGGAAAACGCAGGCCCACCTCGTCGGCAACGCGCTCGACCCCGGGCCCGCAGGCGACCAGGCTGTCCTCGTCTTCGCATTCGGGGCAGAGCCGCGGCGGCGGCATGACATGGCCGCAATGGTGGCAGGCGAGGCGGTGGACCAGCCGGTGCTCGACCATCCACGCGGTGCAGTTGGGGCACTGGATGCGGTGGCCGCACGTACGGCAGAGCGTCAGCGGTGCGAAACCGCGGCGATTGAGGAACAGCAGGCTTTGTTCGCCCTTCTGCAATCGATCGGCGAGCGCAGCGACCAGGGGCGGCGCGAGCCAGGTGCCGCGGTCGGGCGGGTCTTGCCGCATGTCGATCGCCGTGAGGTCGGGCAGCGTCGCGCCGCCAAAACGCGCAGGCAGCTCGATATGGCGGTAGCGCCCCGCCTCGACCATCGCGAGGCTTTCGAGCGCGGGGGTCGCGCTCGCGAGCACCACGGGCAGCCCTTCGAAATGCCCGCGCATCACCGCGACGTCGCGCGCGTGATAATGGACGCCGTCCTCCTGCTTGAAACTCGTCTCATGCGCCTCGTCGACGACGATCAGCCCGAGCTTGGCGTAGGGGAGGAACAGCGCCGAGCGCGCGCCGACGACGATCTTTGCTTCGCCGCTCGCGATCGCGTGCCAGGCGCGGCGGCGCTCGGTCGCGCGCAGCCCCGAATGCCAGGGAACCGGCTCGCACCCGAAGCGCGCGGCGAAGCGCGTGAGCATCGGTTCGGTGAGCGCGATTTCGGGGAGCAGCACCAGCGTCTGCCGCCCTGCTTCGACCGCGGCGGCGATCGCCTCCATATAGACTTCGGTCTTGCCCGACCCGGTGACCCCGTCGAGCAGCAGCGTCTCGAACTTCGCGGCGGTGACGGCGTCGCGAAGCTGCGCCGCCGACGCCGCCTGTTCGTCCGACAGATCGGGCGGGGCAAAGCCCGGGTCGGGCTCGGGATAGGGCGCGTCGGCCGCGACGCTCACCGCCTCGAGCGCGCCGGCGTTCACCAGCCCGCGGATCACTGCGTCGCTGACCTCGGCGAGCGCCGCGAGTTCGCGCACCATGCCCTGCCGCTCGCCGATCTTTTCGAGCGCGACGCTGCGCTGCGGCGTCATGCGCGCGGGCAATGCGCCGGTCGCACGATATTCGACGATCGGGCGGCGCGCGTCCGAAAAGGCTGCGCCGGGCAGCACCATGCGCAGCACCGCGCCGGGCGGGGCGAGATAATAATCGCTCGTCCATTCGACGAGGCGGCGCAGCGGCGCGGGCACCGGCGGTACGGGCACGACCTCGTAGAGGTTGCGCAACCGGTTGTCGCCGACGGCCTCGGGCGCGCCGAAGGCGCTGTCCTCCCACACCACGCCGCCCATCTTGCGCGGTCCCAATGGCGCGACGACGACGCTGCCGAGCGGCGCCTCGCTGCCATAAGGCACGCGATAGTCGAGCGGGCCGAGGGCGGCGGTCAGGAGGAGGACGCGGGCGCGGGTCATGGGACTGCGCAGGATATAGGGCGGCGGGTAAAATAGGAAAGCGGCGAGGTTGGCGATAGCAGCTAACGACCAGTTGCTGCCGTAGAGATCCTCCCCACGCGAAGCGATGGGGAGGGGGAGTGCAGGGTTGGATTGCCCCCGGCAATCCAAGTCCAGTCCGGGGACTGGACGACCTAGCACTTCGCGAAGCGGTGGTGGGGGGCTGGCCTTGCACCGACGCCTGGCGGCGTCGACCCCTCCGTCAGCCCTACGGGCTGCCACCTCCCCATTGCTGCGCAAAGGGGAGGATCTTTTAGGTCCACTCCCCATCCCAAAGCCGACAATGGCCCGCGCCTATGACGCCGCCAGCGCCACCTTCTTCGCCGCCCGCTTCACCGGCTTCGGCCGCCGGAACCAGAAGCTCCAAACCGCGAAACTGCCGAGCATCGTCATCGCGAGGCCCGAAATCGTCAGCAGGATACGCCACGTCCACCCGCCGACCTTCGACGCGTGGATCGGGAAGGCCATGTTGAACGCCTGCGCGCCGCTCGGCAGCGCCAGCGCATCGCGCGCTGCGAGCACCTCGCCCGTCGCGGCGTCGAACAGGATCGTCGTGCGGCCGTTGGGCAGCCATTCGGCGGGCTGTTTCATGCGCAAGCTGATCGGATCGCCTTCCTTGCGCGGCAGGCTGAGGATGCGGAAAGCCGCGTCGGGAGAGCGGCGCCGCGCTTCGCTAAGCATCGCGGTGTAATCGGGCTTTTCGGCAAGCGGGCCGCCCTTGTATTTCGGCGGATCGAGCGCCTTCGCGGTCTCCTCTACCGGCCCGAACGGCGCGACGACGCCGAGCGCGAACGGCCGGAAGATCATCATCGTGCCGGTGACGATCGAAATCAGCAACAGCGGCGCGGCGATAATGCCGATGTCGCGGTGGTGCCAGACGATCGATGGCCGCGACATACGCTTCGGCCACAACCGCAGCTGGAAGGTCTTGCGCGTCCGCCACCACAGGATCGCGCCCGAAATGACGAAGAACAACCCGCACAGCCCCGCGATGCCGATCACCCATTCGCCGCTGTCGCCCGCGAAGAGATGATGGTGGAAATCGAAAATCCACAGCTCGGGCCGCTCCCACTGGCTCGCCCAGCGCGTGGCGATCTCGCCCGACTGGCTGGCATAGGCGCCGGCTTCCGTGCCGATGCGCAGCTGGTGCAGGCCGAAGCGATCGTCGGCAAAAGTGATGCCCTGCACCCCCCGGCATCGCCATCAGCTTTTCGGTGGTCGCGGCGACGTCGTCAGGTCGCCGCGGAGCGGATCGCCACTACCCGGCACGCCGATCCACAGATGCTCATAGAGCAGGATCGTGCCCGACAGGCCGAGCAGCGCGAGTATGAGGCCGATCAGGCCCCCCGTCCAGCGGTGCAGCGTGTCGAGCAACGCCATCATCGCGGAAAGCAGTGCGTCGCGTCGGAAAAGCTCCATGCTCCCGCCTGCGCGGGGATACACCGCCTTTTTGAGAGATCAAGAGAAGGCATCAAAACCGGAAATCCCACCCCAGCGTGAAGGTCCGCCCGCGTCCCGCGAAAAAGGCGAGATTGTCGGTCGGTAGCCGCGTGTCGCTCGAATAATCGATATAGAATTTGTCGAACAGGTTCTGCACGCTGAGGCTCAGCCCGCCAAATCCGGACTGATAACGGATGCTGGCGTCGGTGACGTTATAGCCGCCGAAATTGTTGCGCTGGTCGGGCTCGGGCTTGCCCGGTTTGGCGTGGAAGCTGCGCGACAGATAGAATTGCGTCTGGACCCGCGCCGAAATCGGCCCCTGGTCATAGCTTGCCGACAGGTTGAGCCGGTCGGGCGAGATGTTGACGCCGTCGAGATCGGTGTCGACGATATCGTCGGGCGCGCCGCGCGACGCGTCGCTGTCGAACAGCCCCTTGATGTGAGCATAGCCGGCATTGAGTTTCAGCCCGTTGATCGGCAGGCGGACGCCGAGGTTCAGTTCGAAACCCTGCAGTTCGACGCGCAGCCGCTGGACGTCGAAGTTGCGGTCGGTGCCCAGGATCAGCAACTGCCCCTTGTCGCTCGACGACCAGAAATAGGCGGCCGATGCGTCAAGCGGACCCCGCTTTACCTCGAGCCCGATTTCGCGGTTGTTCGAGATGATCGGGTCGATGCCGATCGAATTCACCGAAAAGCCCGTTTCGGCGACGGCCCGCGTGATGCGGCCAATGTCGGGGACGGTAAAGCCTTCGGCATAGCTCGCATAGGCGCGGATGCCGGGGACGGGCTCGACGATCAAACCGCCGTTGATCAGCACATCGTCGAACTTGGGCTTGGCGCCGGTCACCGCGACGCCGCCATAGCTTGCGAGGCCGCAGGGCGTCACCGGGGCGGCGGGCGGCGTCGTGCAGGCGCGGAAGGTCGTCGAGGCGAGCGTGCGATAATCGTCGATCTTGATCTGCACATTCTCCCAGCGCGCACCGCCGGCGAGGCGGACGATGCCGTCGAATAATTTGAGGTGCGCCTGCCCGAAGGGCGCGAGGCTGCGGAAATCGCTCGGCGGCACCCAGACGCGGCCCGTCGCGATCAGCGCCTGTTCGGTCTTGTCGAACAGCGCGTCGAACCCGACGGTCAGCGTCAGGTCCTCGAAACCGGGGAGGGCGCGTTCATAGCTGAACTTGCCGCCGAACTTGCGGCTGCGGTTTTGCGACTGGTCGAACAGCGTGCCGACCGGCGCGATCGCCGGGTCCTGGAAGGTTGCCTGGACCGCGACCTCGCCGCCAAAGGTGTCGCGGCTGCGGTTGAAGAAGATCTGGCTGACGAAATTGCCGCTGCCAAGATCGGTGTCGGTCAGCGACAGCGCGATGCTTTCGGTGCGGTTTTGCGCCGACTTGCCCGGCGGTGTGCCGCGCACCGCGCTCGTCGGAATGCCGAGCGTCCGGTTGCCGGCCAGCGCGACATAGTCGCCGTCGCCCTTCAGCTCGAAGCGGCTCGCGATCAGGTCGAGCCGCGCCGAGGAAGAGAGTTCGTAACCGAGGCGGGCGAAGAGCGAGAGCGTGTTCGAATCCTGCGTTTCGCCTTGCGTCAGGTTGATGCCGACGCGGCGGCCGTCGCCGTCGTAAAAGGCACCGCGCTTTTCGAACGCCGCGCCGACGGTCGCGTCGAAGCGCCCGGCCTTGTATTGGACGAGACCCGCGACCTTGCCGCCGAGCCCGTCCTTGCTGACATCATTGTCGGCCGTCCCCTGCAGCAGGACGCGGCCCGAAATGCCCTCCTGCTTCGGCGCGCCGACGGTGATCTGGTTGACGATGCCGCCGGTGCCGCCGATCCCCTGCAGCGCGTTCGAACCATAGATCAGCTCGACGCGGTCCACGAAAAAGCCGTCGATGGTGAAGCCGTCGCGGCTGCCGTCGCGCATCGGCGTCGACTGTGGAATGCCGTTGATCGCGTAAAGCGGCGAGCGGCCGCGCAGCGTCTCGCCCGCACCCGACAGCTTCTGCCGCGTCGGCGAGAAGCTGGGTGTCAGCGTCGCGACCGCATCGGTGACCGAACCCGAAATCGCGATCTGCTGGTCGAGCGCGTCCTTGCCGATCACGTCGATCGTCAGCGGCAGCGCATTGGGCGGCAGGATCGTGCGCGCGGCGGTGACGACGATCGTATCTTCACTCTCCGCACCATCATCGGCAGGCGGGATATCCTGCCCGAAGGCGGGCGAGGAAAGCGCGCTCGAAACCAGTGCGGCGACGATCCATCGGCAATTCATTTTGGGCTCCTGCTTCGGAATGGCCGCTAATGCGAACAATTTGCAAATGCAAGAGACTTTGGTATTCGGCGAGGTCCCGATCGGTGGCTGCCGTTCAGATCCTCCCCGGAACGGGGAGGGGGACCGCCCCGCAGGGCGTGGTGGAGGGGTCGGTGCGTCATGACGCGAGGTTCCGACCCCTCCGTCAGCCGCTTCGCCGACGGCGAAGTTTATCCTGAGCGCCTGCAAGGCAGCCGAAGGGCGGCTGCCACCTCCCTGTTCCGGGGAGGATCTTTATGGCCGTTCCCACCCCACAGCGGCCGTCTCGCCGCAAAGGGTGACGCCGCCCGTCAAACCGCGCTATCACCATCGCAATGCGGGAAAAGGAACTGCGCTTCGCCCTGATTTGCTACGGCGGCATCAGCCTCGCCGTCTATATGCACGGCATTACCAAGGAGGTCTGGCGGCTCGCCGCGGCGTCGCGCGCCTTTCATGAGGGCGCGGCGCAGAGCGGCTCGGGCCGCATCTACGGCGAGCTTTTGACCGCCATTGCGGCGAAGAGCGGCGTGCGGCTGCGCGTGCTGACCGATATCGTCGCCGGGGCGAGCGCGGGCGGAATCAACGGCATCTTCCTCGCACGTGCGATCGCGGGCGGCCAGTCGCTCGATCCGCTGACCGAGCTGTGGCTGCAGGACGCCGACGTCGACAGCCTGCTCGATCCCGACGCGCGGCCGCTGTCGGCGGCGACCAAATTCTGGGCGGTGCCGATCGCCGGATGGGCGATGAAGCGGCGCGGCAACGTCATCGACCGCACCGTCGGCGAAGGCGCGCAGGACGAGGTCCGCGCCAAATTGTCGCGCTTCGTGCGCGCGCGCTGGTTCGAGCCGCCGTTCGGCGGAGAGACCTTCTCGAACCTGCTGCTCGATGCGTTCGACGCGATGGAGGCCGGTCCGAAAGGGCCGCCGCTCGTCCCCGCGGGCCAGCCCGTCGACCTGTTCGTCTCGGTCACCGACTTTGCGGGGCACAGCACCCCGCTCGCGCTCAACAGTCCGCCGCGCGTCACCGAGCAGGAGCATCGGCTGGTGATGCGGTTCCGGCAGGACGAGCGCGTCGGCGACGGGCTGTGCGACGTGCCGGCGCTGGCGGCGGCCGCGCGCGCGACCGCGAGCTTTCCGGGCGCCTTTCCGCCCTTTACCTTGCGCGAACTCGACCGCGTGCTGGACAAGCGCAAGCTCGCCTGGCCCGGCGCGATGCTTTCATCCGCGCGCAATTGCCTGCGGGCGGCGAATTCGACCCGGCCGACCGGGTGCTCATCGACGGCTCGGTGCTCGCCAACGCGCCCTTCCGCCCGGCGATCGCCGCGCTCAAGCAGCGCCCGGCGCGGCGCGAGATCGACCGGCGCTTCGTCTATATCGACCCCAAGCCCGATTACCGCTCGATCAGCTTCGGCAAACCCGGCGAAGCGGGGGAGGGCGAGGAGAAGAAGCTTCCGGGCTTCCTGTCGACCATCCTCGGCGCGCTCTCCGAAATCCCGCGCGAACAGCCGATCCGCGACAATGTCGAGGCGATCGAAGGCATGTCGCGCCGCATCCGCCGCATGCAGCATATCGTCGACGCGATGAAGGTCGAGGTCGAGGAACAGGTCGCGGCGCTGTTCGGCACCACCTTCTTCCTCGATACGCCCACCCCGGCGCGGCTGCAGAAGTGGCGCGCCAGGGCGCAGGATCAGGCCTCGGCGCGCGCGGGATTCGCCTATGCGCCTTACGGGCATCTCAAACTGTCGGCCGTGGTCGAGGAACTGGTCGCCGCGATCAACCGGCTCGCTCCACCCGAGGGCGATATCCACCGCCGCAACCGCCGCGATGCGCTGTGGACGGAAATCCGCACGCGCGGGCTCGACCGGCTGTCGGGCCGGCGCGGGCTGGGCGCGAGCGGCGATGCGGTCGTCTTTTTCCGCACCCATGACCTGGGTTTCCGGATCCGCCGGCTGCGCTTCCTTGCGCGCGAACTCGACCGCGTCGTCGAGGCGAAGCGCGAGGTTCGCGATGCCGCCTGCGACGCGATGCGCGACGCCATTTACGGTGCGCTCGGCCTCTATCTCGAACGCGAGGGGGACAATTGGCTCGCCGGCATGGACGTGCCCGCCGACGCCGACGCGGCGAGCTGGATCGACGCGCTCGGCGACCGGCGCGACCTGATCGGCGCCGATGCCGAGGCCGACAATCTGGTCGCCGCGGGGCTCGCGCAGCTGCCCAAGGACGACCGGCGTATTATGTTGCTCGCCTATCTCGGCTACCCCTTTTACGACATCGCGACGCTGCCGCTGCTGCAGGGCGAGGGGTTCGACGAATTCGACCCGATCAAGATCGATCGCATCTCGCCGTCCGACGCGACCGCGATCCGCACCGGCGGCGCGGCGGCGATGCTGAAGGGGGTGGAGTTCAACAGCTTCGGCGCCTTCTTCAGCCGCGCCTACCGCGAAAATGACTATCTGTGGGGGCGGCTCCACGGCGCCGACCGGCTGATCGACATCGTCGCGAGCAGCGTGACCGGCGAGGGTGCCTTGCCGGCGGAGGAACTGAACGCAATCAAGAGGCGGGCGTTCCACGCTATCCTCGACGAAGAGGAGGAACGGCTGCCCAAGGTGAAAGCGCTGATTGCGGAGATCAGGGGCGAGATAGGCGTCATATAAGCCCCTCCCTTCAGGGGG
>JACDQN010000210.1 GCA_015657575.1 Sphingopyxis sp. | reverse complement strand
CGTTAAGACCCCGCCCGTCGCGGGGCCGTAGCTCAGATGGGAGAGCGCTGCAATCGCCACTGCAGAGGTCAGGGGTTCGGATTCCCCTCGGCTCCACCAGCGACCCCTTCCATTTTCATTCAAAACGTATCGACCGGGGACAGCTGGTCGCTATCCCCGGCTAGAAATCAGGCAGCGGGTGCCGGCGGCTCGGTCGGACGGCTGCCGCGGAAACGCCGGAACAGAAAGACAATCAACCCGATGAGCAGCGCCCACGGAAGAACCGCGGCGCCCGCGACGAGGACGACCGACAGCAAGGTGCCGCCGCTGCCGAGCAGCGCGGTCCAGGCGTCGCTGAACGGATTCTGATGCCCGATGCCCGGCAGGCCGCCGGTGCCGACATAGTTGAAGACCACTCTCGTCGTAGCGATGCGTGCCTCTCCGGTGCGGCGGTTCTCGCGCTCGGTGCCTAGTTGCCCGCGCAGGCTGCCGATCTGCTTGAGCAATTCGGCGCGTTCGCTCTTGTCGAGCCCGCGTGCCGCAACCGCGCTTCGAGCCGCTCGATTTCGGCGGAAGCACCTGCGCTGCGTTGCTGCGATTGTTCGATCTCGGTGCCGACGTCTTCGCCGTTGATCGTCGCGTCGGCGAGCACGCCTTCGGCCTTTTCGACGCTCGCCAGAGCATCGGCGCCGAATTTGCGGGCGATACCGGGGTCGAGCTTGAACTGCGTCTGCGCCTCGACCTCATTTTCGCGGACCATCTGATATTTCACGTCGACGATGCGGCAGCGCGCGGTACCCAGTATCTCGCAGGCTTCGGCATGTTCGCTTTGCACCTTGGCGATCCGGTCGTCTTCGAGGCGGAAGGCATAGCTGTAATCGAAGGCAACACCGGGCGCGGCGGCGAGGCCGACGTCGGGCGTCGCTTCGTCGGCGGTTGTGGCGGCTTCGGCCGCCGGGGAGGAGTTTTCGGCAACGCCTTCGGCTGACTGTTTCTCACTGCAGCCAACCAGGGCGAGCGCCATCGCGCCCGCTAAGAGCTTCATTTTCATTGAAGATTCTCCCAAAACGCGACTCGATGGCCGCGTGGGATGACATATCATAACTGATATGGTTGACAATAGGGGTCAAGCGAGGCGGACGAAGCTGTCGAGCACCCTTTTGCTGCCGGCCTGTTCGAACTCGACCTCGAGCTTGTTTCCGTCGATGTCGGCAATTTCGCCGTAGCCGAATTTTTCGTGAAAGACGCGCATGCCGATCGCGAGGTCGGCGCGCGGCTTGGCGCCGACCGAGGCCGCGGGGCCGCGCTCTGATGGGGCGGGGGCGCGGGTGACGGTCGACGAGGACGCGAGCGCGCGCTGCCAAGCGGGTCCCCGCGTCATCGTGCGTGCGGGCTGGCGTTCAGCGACATGCGCGAAGGGATCGCCCTGCGCCGACCAGTTGGCGCGCCACAGGCTCTGCCCGCCGCCGAAACTGTTTTCGCTGTCGATATGTTCGGGCGGGATTTCGGCGATGAAGCGGCTGGGGATGCTGCTCATCCATTGGCCATAGATACGGCGGTTCGCAGCATGATAGATGCTCGCCCGCTGCCGGGCGCGGTGATGGCGACATAGGCGAGGCGGCGTTCCTCCTCGAGGCTCTGCGTGCCGCCCTCGTCCATCGAACGCTGCGAGGGGAAAACGCCATCCTCCCAGCCGGCGAGGAAGACATGGTCGAATTCGAGTCCCTTGGCGGCGTGGATCGTCATGATCGTCACCGTCTCGGTTGTGTCGTCATTGTCGCGGTCCATGACGAGACTGACATGCTCGAGAAAGGCTTCGAGCGATTCATATTCTTCCATCGCGCGGACGAGTTCGGAGAGATTCTCAAGGCGTCCCGCGGCTTCGACGCTGCGGTCGGCCTGGAGCATCGCGGTATAGCCGGACTCATCGAGGATCAACTGCGTCAGCTCGGGATGCGACAGCTCGTTCGCCTTCGCCTGCCAGTTCCGCATCTGCGCAACGAAATTGGCAAGCTGGCGGCGCGCCTGCGGCGTGAGTTCATCGGTCTCGGTGATCCGCGACGCCGCATGGAACAGCGGCGCACGTTCATGACGTGCGAACTGGTGGATGCGCGCGAGCGCCTTGTCGCCGAGGCCCCGCTTGGGGACGTTGACGATGCGCTCGAAAGCGAGGTCGTCGGCCGACGACTGGACGAGGCGCAGATAGGCGAGCGCGTCGCGGATTTCGGCGCGCTCGTAGAAGCGGAAACCGCCGACGATGCGATAGGGCATCCCGATCGCGATGAAGCGGTCCTCGAACTCGCGCGTCTGGAACTGCGCGCGCACGAGGATGGCCGTGCGGTCGAGCGACACGCGGCGATGCTGGAGCGTTTCGAGCTCCTCGCCGATCCGCCGGGCTTCCTCGGGGCCGTCCCACACGCCGACGACACGCAGCTTGTCGCCGGGTTCGAGGTCGGTCCACAGCGTCTTGCCGAGACGGTCCGAGTTCTGCGCGATCAGGGCCGATGCAGCCGCCAGGATCTGCGGGGTCGAGCGGTAATTCTGTTCGAGGCGGATAACGGTGGCGCCCGGAAAATCCTTTTCGAAGCGCAGGATGTTCGCGACCTCGGCGCCGCGCCAGCTATAGATCGACTGGTCGTCGTCGCCGACGCAGCAGATATTCTTGCGCGCCTGTGCGAGCAGGCGGAGCCAGAGATATTGGCTGGCGTTGGTGTCCTGATATTCATCGACGAGGATATATTTGAAGCGGTCCTGATATTGCTCGAGCACGTCGCGGTGATTTTTCAGGATCACCAGCATGTGCAGCAACAGATCGCCGAAAATCGCAGGCATTGAGCGTCTTCAGCCGCGCCTGGTAGAGGGCATAGAAATGCTGGCCCTTGCCGTCGGCGTAAGATTCCCTGTCGGCGGCGTCGAGGTCGGGCGGCGTGAGGCCGCGGTTCTTCCATTTGTCGATCAGGCCGGCGAGCTGGCGTGCGGGCCAGCGTTTCTCGTCGAGCCCTTCGGCCTGGATCAGCTGTTTGAGCACGCGCAGCTGGTCGTCGGTGTCGAGGATGGTGAAATTGCTCTGCAGCCCGACAAGTTCGGCGTGGCGGCGCAGCATCTTTGCCGCGATGCTATGGAAGGTGCCGAGCCACGGCATGCCCTCGACGGCGTCGCCGATCATGCGGCCGATGCGTTCGCGCATCTCGCGCGCCGCCTTGTTGGTGAAGGTAACGGCAAGAATTTCCGACGGCCAGGCGCGCCGCGTCGCGATGATGTGCGCTAGGCGCGCGGTCAGCGCCGCGGTCTTGCCGGTTCCGGCGCCCGCGAGCATCAGCACGGGGCCTTCGGTGGTCAGCACGGCCTGCCGCTGCGGGCCGTTCAGCCCCAGCAGATAGGGCGGGTCCGAGGGGTCAGGACGGCTGAGATCGGGCGTCGAGGCAGGGGGCGTATTCACGCGCGAACGATTAGGGAACAGCGAGCAGGCTGTCCAGTGCGGTGAGGCGAGGCGAGGGCGTGGTTTCTCCGTGGTTCAGTTCATCGAGCGTCGCCTTCGCCATCGCGCGATAGGCGGGCAGCAAGTCGGGGCTGTGCGCTTCAAGCGCGTCCAGATGCCCGCCGATTGTTTGCGCATCGCCGCGGAGAAGCGGCCCGGAGAGCCCCGCAATGCCATGAGCAAGACTGTTTTCGAGCGAGGCGCGGACAAGAGGCGCCAGCAGGGCCGCGGGATCGCTCACGCCGGCGTCCTGCAGCGCGGCGGTAGCGCCGGCGATGAGGGTGACGAGGTGGTTCGATGCATGGCAGAGCGCGGCGTGATAGAGCGCGCGTCGCTCCTCGGGAATGTCGACGGCGATGCCGCCGAGCACGGCGACGATCGCCTTGGCGCAGCGGGTGGAATCGGTCGTCGATCCGGTGATCGCGAAACGTGCGCCAACCATGCGGGCGACTTCGTCCGCCGGATCGCCCGTGAAGGTCATTGCGGGATGAACCGCGGCGGTCAGCGCGCCCGCCGCGCGCAACGGTTCGAGGATCGCAGCGCCCTTGGCGCCGCTGACGTGAAAGACGAACGGGATATTATCTGCCGGGAGACGCACCGCCATGTCTGCGACAAGCTTGGCGAGCGCGTCATCGGAAACAGCGATCGCGATGACGTCGCATTCGGCCATCAGGTGCTCGATAGTCGCCGCATGAACCGCGCCGACCGCCGTCGCCGCCGAGCGGCTGTTTTCGGCGGTTCTTCCCCAGAGCAGCGGCGAGGCGGAAGCATGGGGAGCAAAGCCGAGCGCGAACGCCTGCGCGACGCGGCCCGTGCCGACGATGCCCGGCCGATGGAAACGGAAATCGGTCATGCGGAGGGGTGTAGGGGGCGGATGGGAATTTGGCCAATGGAACGATGGGGTGTGAGCGGTTGCTGCCCGAGGCGGGCCGCAACCTTCTATCCTGTATCATCGAGCAGCTTCTCGTCCCAAAACGGCCAATGGACTTTATCTCGTCCATCCCGCCCTCTACGGTTCCCCGATGCGGAGATGTTCGGCGATACGGATGACTGGCGCGGCTTTGGCGGTTTTACTGCTCTCGGCTTGCGCCGGGGGCAATTTCCGACCCGTCGCCGACACGCCGGTGCGGATCGGGCCGGCCTATACGGTTCGCGGCGCGACCTATGTTCCCGCAGCGGCGCCTGCCTATGACGCGTTCGGTTACGCGAGTTGGTACGGCAGCGAGTCGGGAAACCGCACCGCAAACGGCGAGCAGTTCCGCCCCGGCTGGATCACGGCCGCGCATACGACCCTGCCGCTGCCGACTTATGTCGAGGTGACCGCGCTCGACAGCGGACGGCGGATCGTCGTGCGGGTCAACGATCGCGGACCGTTTGCGCAGGGGCGGATCATCGACCTGTCGCGCGGGGCGGCCGAGGAACTCGGAATGAAGGCGCAGGGCCATGTACCCGTCCGTGTGCGCCGCATCGAGCCATCGGAGAAGGATCGCGAGCGGCTCCGCAAAGGGAAGCCTGCGAGTGCGCTGGCGCCGGTTCCCGAACGCGAGTTGCAGCGGCTGCGCGCGCTGCTTCCGCCGCAGGGTCGGTGACGCGCGCTTTCGTGCTTGCACCGGGCATGGTACGCGCCCAAAGCGCCCTCGACGGCAATGGGGAGGGGCATCGCCCGTGGATCTGGCACCCTATCGACAGCATCGGCGCATTTTGACCGCCAGCCTGGTCGGCACGGCGGTCGAATTCTATGATTTCTATATTTACGGCACCGCCGCTGCACTGGTGTTCGGGCCGCTTTTCTTTCCGGCCGAGTCCGCGTCGGCGCAACTGATGTACAGCTTCATGACCTTTGGGCTCGCCTTTTTTGCGCGGCCCGTCGGTGCGGTCGTGTTCGGCCATTATGGCGACCGGATCGGGCGCAAGTCGACGCTGGTCGCGTCGCTGATGCTGATGGGCGCCTCGACCTTGCTGATCGCCTTCCTTCCGACCTATGCGATGGTCGGGTGGGTTGCGCCGCTGCTCCTTTGCATCCTGCGTTTCGGACAGGGTTTCGGACTTGGCGGCGAATGGGGCGGGGGCGGCCCTGCTCGCGGTCGAGAATGCGCCGCGGGGATGGAAATCGCGTTTTGGTATGTTCCCGCAGCTGGGGGCTCCCGTCGGGTTCATCGCCGCGAACGGTCTGTTCCTGCTGCTCGGGCTTGGGCTTGGCGACAGCGACTTTACCAGCTGGGGCTGGCGGATTCCCTTCCTGTTTTCGGCGCTGCTCGTCGGGCTGGGGCTTTGGGTGCGCTTGAAGATCGGCGAGACACCCGATTTTGCCAAGGCGCTGGAGGCGGAAGCGCCCGTGGCGGTGCCGCTGGGTGAGCTGTTCCGCCACCATCTGGTCCCGGCGCTCGCGGGCACCTTTGCGGTAGTAGCCTGTTTCGCGATCTTCTACCTCGCGACGAGTTTCGCGCTCGCGCACGGGACGACGACGCTCGGCTATCCCAAGGAGCAGTTCCTGCTTATCCAGCTCGGCGCCATCCTGTTCATGGCGGCGGGGATCATCTTTGCGGGATATTGGAGCGATGCGACGAGCGCGCAGCGCGTGCTGAGCTGGGGCTGCGGCGCGACGATCCTGATCGGCTTCCTGTTCGGGCCGTCGCTGGCGTCGGGAAGCTGGTTGCTGATTTTCCTCGGGCTCGCGGCGGCGCTGTTCGTGATGGGGCTGGTTTATGGCCCGCTCGGCAGTTGGCTGACCGCGCTGTTTCCGGTGCGCGTGCGCTATACCGGCGCATCGGTGGCGTTCAATGCCGGCGGCATATTGGGCGGTGCGATGGCGCCGATCGTCGCACAGGCGCTGGCGGAGCGCGGCGGGACGGAAACGGTCGGATTTTATCTGGCGTTGGCGGGGATCGTGAGCTGGCTGGGGCTGCTGATGGTCCGGCGCCTCACGCCGGCCTGAGCAGCGTCAGCTTCGCTTTGCCGACCTTGCGCTCGGCGTCGATTTCGAAGCCGGTGACCTCGACGGATTCACCATGCGCGGTTTCGATCGATACCCAACTGTCGGGGCCGATCCAGCCGAGGCGGTTCAGCTTGTCGAGCGCGACGCTGCCTGCCCCCGTGTCATAGGGCGCGTCGACGAGCAGCAGATCATAGGTTCGCTTGGCCGGGCCGAGGCCCAGAACCGAGCCGGCGCGAATATCGGCACGCGGGACGGCGCCCAGCGCGCCGAGATTCTTGCGCAGCGCATCGAGCGCGTCGCGATCCTGTTCGGCGAACAGGCATTGCGCGGCGCCGCGTGACAGCGCCTCGATGCCGAGCGCACCCGATCCAGCGAACAGGTCGGCGACATAGAGACCTTCGAAACTGCCGAGCCTGCTCGCAAGCATCGAAAAGAGCGTTTCGCGCGTGCGATCGGCGGTGGGGCGGGTGGCATCGTTCTTTGGCGCGACCAGCTTGCGACCGCGCCATTCGCCTGAAATCACGCGCATCCTATTTCATCCGCCGCCGGAACTGGAACAGCTCGTCGCGCGGCACGACCTCGACCGCGCCCATGTCGAGGTCTTCGAGCGTGAACTGGCCGTAACGCGTGCGGATCAGGCGGCTGACCTGCAGTCCGAAATGTTCGAGCACCTTGCGGACTTCGCGATTCTTCCCCTCCGTCAGCGTCAATTCGATCCACTGGTTGCGTCCGGTGCGGCGTTCGAGATTGGCGTCGATCTTGCCATAACGCACCCCGTCGATCTCGATCCCCATGACAAGTTCTTCGAGCTGTTCCTGACTGATGTCGCCGAAAGCGCGGGCGCGGTAGGTGCGCTCCACCCCGCTGGCAGGCAGTTCGAGCTGGCGCTTGAATTCGCCGTCGTTGGTGAGCAGCAACAGCCCCTCGGTATTATAGTCGAGGCGGCCGACGGGCATCAGCCGCGGCAAGCCTTTGGGCAGCAGATCATAGATTGTCTTGCGTCCCTTGGGATCGCGCGCCGCGGTCAGGCAGCCGGCGGGCTTGTGGAAGCGATAGAGCCGCGTCGACACCGGCTTGGCGACCGGGACGCCGTCCACCGTGAGCCCGTCGATCGACGTCAGCATCGGTGCCGGCTGAGCCACGGCTTCGCCATTGAGGGCGATGCGGCCTTCCTCGATCATCCGTTCGATATCGCGGCGCGATCCGACGCCGGCGCGGGCGAGCAGCTTCGAAATTCGCTGCGGCCCGTCCTCGGCGCCCTCTTCCTTTGTGGATAATTTGCG
>JACDQN010000209.1 GCA_015657575.1 Sphingopyxis sp. | reverse complement strand
GATCAGGTCCGGGGTGACGAGGGGAGAGCCGCCAACCCATGTGATCCCCGGCGAAAGCCGGGGCCCAGGGCGAGAAAGCGCCAGGCTGGTGTTGGTCATCTGGCCCCGGCTTTCGTCGGGGATCACGACTCCATTGGCAACTATCAGAGCCGAAACCGGCCGCCTGCTCTGGCGCGCCGCATCGACTGTCTTGCCATCGCTTCTTCATTTTCAATTCAAGTCGGGCGCTCTATTGTCCAAGCCTATTGATTACACCGGGGAAAAATTATGCGTAGCGCGGTCGCGTCGCTGACAGTCCTGTCCTTGCTTCTGGCATCGTGCGGTGGCGGAGGCGGCGGGAGCAGTGGCGGGGGCGGCGGGCCGGTGACGGTCACCCCGACCCCGACGCCCACCCCCACATCGGGTTGCGGGCTGTCGGCGCGGCAAGCCTTTGCCAAGGCGGTGATCGACGAATGGTATCTCTTTCCGTCGGATGTCGCGGGCGGGGTCAATCCGGCGAGCCATTCGAGCGTGCAATCCTATATCGACGCGCTCGTGGCACCGGCGCGGGCACTGAACAAGGACCGCTTCTTCACCTACATCACCTCGATCGCCGAGGAGAACGCCTTTTTCTCGAGCGGGTCGAGCGCGGGGTTCGGCATCCGCCTGACCTATGACGCGATCGCGAATCAGGTGGTGATCGCCGAAGCCTATGAAAATGCCCCGGCGCTCGCCGCCGGGATCGACCGCGGGACGCGCATTCTGGCGATCGGGACCAGCGCAAGCAACATGCGCACGATATCGGCGATCGTCGCCACCGAAGGCACGCCGGGGATCACCAACGCGCTCGGCCCGAACGACCCCGGCGTCAGCCGCGTCCTCCGGATCAGCGACGCCGCGGCACCCGCGACGTGACCGTCGTCAAGGCCGACTATGAGCTCGACCCGATTTCCGACCGCTATGGCGCCAAGGTGATCAGCGAGGGTGGGCGCAGCTATGGCTATCTGAACCTGCGCACCTTCATCTCGTCGGCCAACCCGCAGCTGCGGGCCGCCTTCGCGAGCTTCAAGGCGCAGGGCGTCACCGACGTGATCATCGATTTCCGTTACAACGGCGGCGGGCTCGTCTCGACCGCCGAACTGATGGGCGATCTGCTCGGCAGCAACCGCACCGCATCGGAGCTTTTTTCGCAGACCAGCTTCCGGACGTCGAAATCGGCCGAGAACGACCGGCACTTCTTTACGGCGCAGCCCGAATCGATCGCGCCCACGCGCATCGCGTTCATCGGTACGGGCTCGACCGCCTCGGCGAGCGAGCTCGTGATCAACGGCATGCTCCCCTATCTCGGCACCAATATGACGCTGGTCGGCAGCAACACTTATGGCAAGCCCGTCGGGCAGATCGCGGTCGACAAAAGTTCGTGCGACGACCGGATGCGCGTCGTCGCCTTTGCCACGGTCAATGCGAGCGGACAGGGCGATTATTATGACGGGCTGGCACCCAAGATCGCGAACAGCTGCGCCGCGGGCGACGACCTCGCCTTCCCGCTCGGTGACGCGCGCGAGGCGTCGGTGCGCCGGGCGATCGACTTCCTGTCGGGGCAGGCATGCGCGACGCGCATCGCCGACGCGGGCGGCGGGCTGTCGGCGCAGCGCGATGGCGTCGCCGTGACCGCCGAGCGCGAAATGCTGCTCGCCGAGCGGCCGAGCGCGGCGCAGCGCGAACTGCCCGGCCTGTTCTAGGGTCAGGACCCTGGACGGTTCTGCCCTTTTCCGCCTGTTTCGGCCCGAAAGCCATTGACCTTCAGCGCTTCGCTGGCTATGGGCGCACCCTTCGAGCAGGGTCCGGTTTGCCGGAACCGGCTGTATCCGGACATTGATTCGCCTGTTTGCGCGATTCGGCTGCTCCGGTGATGCTGTGCTCCGACTGACTTTGACCGTTTGGAAACCGAGGAATTTATGGCCAATACGCCGCAGGCAAAGAAGCGCATCCGCCGCAACACCGCGCGCACCATCGTGAACAAGAATCGCGTGTCGCGCATTCGCACGCTGGTGAAGAAGGTCGAAAATGCCGTCGCCGCCGGCGACAAGGAAGGCGCGGCGACCGCACTGAAGGCCGCCCAGCCCGAAATGGCGCGCGGCGTGGCCAAGGGCGTGCTCCACAAGAACACCGTCGCGCGCAAGTTCTCGCGCCTGACGAAGAGCGTAAACGCGATCGCCTGATTTCGGTTGCGTACCGAAACGGGACAAAAAGGACCCGCGGACATTGGGTTCGCGGGTCCTTTTTTGTGCCCGCAATTGTGACATCGCCGTGGCAATAGTGTTGCATCGCGGTAAGTGACGGATTTGCTGCGATTCGTTTCCCGGCAACCATATTGTCACAATTAAACTACTGAAATAATTTGATAAAATGAGAGTTTATCGCTTTTCTGAGCGGTCCGACGAGTCAAGAATTTTATTTCAGTATTTTTACACGGGCGGCCCTTGATCGACTCGCTCCGCCCTGCCTAGGAAGGGGGGTCGCCGGCCTTCGCCGGGGGCCGCCACATCGACATGATTCGCACTTTTTCGGGCCTGTGGCCCGGGACAGGATGCCTGCGCCCTGCGCGGGCGACGGATCGGCGTGGGCTGGCCGGTGCGGGATGCGGCGACGGGGGACCAAATTCAAAGGCTGGGGGCAGTCGCAGGGTGGCAATCATCGGGGATCGGCCGACGCCGCGCGCGCCGTTGCCGAACGCCGCGGAGATGGAGATGAAAGGTCCGCGACAACCTCCTGTTGGAGCGGCGTTACCCATCTG
>JACDQN010000208.1 GCA_015657575.1 Sphingopyxis sp. | reverse complement strand
TGCCGCGCTATGACATGGAACGTTTCGGCGCAGCCCCGCGTGCATCCCCGCGCCAGTCGGACGTGATGATCGTCGCGGGGACGCTGTGCAACAAGATGGCGCCGGCGCTCCGCCGGGTTTACGACCAGATGTCGAACCCGAAATATGTCATCTCGATGGGCAGCTGCGCCAACGGCGGCGGCTATTATCACTACAGCTATTCGGTGGTGCGCGGCTGCGATCGTATCGTGCCCGTCGATATCTATGTTCCCGGCTGCCCGCCGACCGCCGAAGCGCTGCTGTACGGCGTGATGCAGTTGCAGCGGAAGATCCGCCGCACCGGGACGATCGAACGCTGATGGCCCATCCTGCTCCCCTCGTCGCGCCGCAGCCCTCGCTCGCGGCCGCGCTCAAGACGCTGCTCGGCGCCGATCTGCTGGCGCATGATTTCGCCGCCGACGAAGACAGCATCACCGTCGATCGCACCGCGGTTGCCGGGGTGATGGTCGCGCTGCGCGACAATCTCGAATATCAGCAGCTGATGGAAATCGCCGGCGTCGACTATCCTGATCGCGCCGAACGGTTCGAAGTCGTCTATCACCTGCTCAGCGTGACGAAGAACCATCGCCTGCGCGTCCGCGTGTCGACCGACGAGGCGACGCCGGTGCCGAGCATCGTGCCCGTCTGGCCGAACGCCGGCTGGCTCGAGCGCGAAGTGTTCGACATGTACGGCGTGCTGTTCGCGGGCAATCCGGACCTGCGCCGCATCCTGACCGATTATGGTTTCCAGGGGCATCCTCAGCGCAAGGACTTCCCGCTGACCGGCTATACCGAGCTGCGCTACAGCGAAGAGGACAAGCGCGTCGTCTACGAGCCGGTGAAGCTCGCGCAGGACCTCCGCAATTTCGACTTCCTGTCCCCATGGGAAGGCGCCGACTATGTGCTGCCGGGCGACGAAAAGGCCGGCGGCACCGGCGAAGCGCCGGGCAAGGGCGCGCCGACGCCGCTGACCGCGGCAGAGGTCAAGGCGGCCGACGACAAGGCGAAGGCGCCGCCGCCGCCGACCCCGAAGACGACTGAAAACACGAGGCAGACGGGTGCGGGCGCCAAAGCCAACCTGAAGGCCGCAAAGACGAGCCGCGACGGCGCCAAGGCGACCGCTGCGGCAAAGGCGAAGACGCCCGCGACGAAAAAGGCGGAAAAGGCTCCGGCGAAACCCAAAGCTCCGGCGAATCCGCGTGCGCCGCGCAAGCCCAAAGCAGGAGATGACGCATGACCGATTCTCCTCAGGTCAAGCACCACGGCAGCGACATGTTCGAAGGCTATCCGGTCGACACGGCCGATACCGCGGGCGATCAGGCCGTCACCAATTACACGATCAACTTCGGCCCGCAGCATCCAGCGGCGCACGGCGTTTTGCGCATGGTGATGGAACTCGACGGCGAGATCATCGAGCGCGTCGATCCGCACGTCGGGTTGCTCCACCGCGGCACCGAAAAGCTGATCGAATATAAAACCTATCTGCAGGCTTTGCCCTATTTCGACCGGCTCGATTATTGCTCGCCGCTCGGGATGGAGCATTCATACGTGCTGGCCATCGAGAAATTGCTCGATCTCGAGGTTCCCGACCGCGCGCAATATCTGCGCGTGCTGTTCGCCGAGCTGACGCGCATCTGCAACCATATGCTCAACATCGGGTCGCACGTCATGGACGTCGGCGCGATGACCCCGAACCTGTGGGTGTTCGAACTGCGCGAGGATTGCCTCAACTT
>JACDQN010000207.1 GCA_015657575.1 Sphingopyxis sp. | reverse complement strand
TTTCACGCGCCACGACAGGATCGCGACGCGAAGCGCGGTCGCCGGACGCGCATCAGTTCGCGCGGGATCTGCTGATCGGCGGCGGATCACGCCCTCGGCGCGGCCGAGGTTGACGAACGATGTGGCCGAATTCGACCGACTTGACGACGCCGGTGATGACTTCGCCGGCGCGATCCTTGAATTCCTCGAACTGGCGTTCGCGATCGGCTTCGCGGACCTTCTGGAAGATCACCTGCTTTGCCGACTGGGCGTCGATACGGCCCAGGTCGACCGCGGGCAGCGGATCGACGATGAAATCGCCGATCTTGGCGTCCTTCTGCAACTTCTGGCCGGCGGCGAGATCGACCTGCTTGAAATAATCCTCGACGGTCTCGACGACCTCGACGACGCGCCACAGGCGAAGGTCGCCGGTCTGCGCGTCGAGCTTGGCGCGAATGTCGTTTTCGGCCCCGTAGCGGGCGCGCGCGGCGCGCTGGATCGCTTCCTCGATCGCCTCGATGACGATGCCCTTGTCGATCATCTTCTCGCTGGCGACCGAATTGGCAATCGCGAGCAGCTCGGCCTTGTTGGCGGAAATGGCAGTGGCCATCAGTCCTGTCCTTCTTCTTCCATTTCGTCGGCACCCTCGATTGAGAGCGGGACGGTTGCGGCAATCAATTTGTCGGTGAGAACCAGCTTCGCCGTGTCGATCGCGTCGAACGGCAGCTTGTGCTCCACCCCTTCCTTATCCGAAATCGTGACGGTATCGCCGTCGATGCCGATCAGTTCGCCGTTGAAGCGCTGGCGTCCGTTCAGCTTTTCCTTCAGCGCGATCTTCGCCTCATGCCCCGCCCAGTCTGAGAAGTCGGCGCGGCGCGTCAGCGGCCGGTCGATACCCGGCGACGAGACTTCGAGCCGGTAGGCGGCGTCGATCGGATCCTTGCCCGCTTCCTCGAGCGCGTCGAGCCGATCCGAGATGCGGCGCGACAGGTCGGCGCAATCGTCGATCGTCAGCTGGCGCGTGTCGGGGCGTTCGGCCATCACCTGCAGCGTCGGATCGCTCTCGCCGCCGAAAAAGGCGACGCGCACGAGCGCCAGGCCCATCGCCTCGGCTTCGGGCGCGATGATCGCATTAAGGGCGCCTAAATCGACCAAATATATTTCCCAATCCGGACGACCGGAAAGCATGTAGGTACAGCCGCCGCGGCCCGCGGCCCCGACGTCCCAACTGGCTAACCATGTCAAGAAGTAGGGCGCATATAGGCTTCGGCGCGTGAGTCGGCAAGGGGGAATGGCGTCGCGGGCAAGGCGCCCCGTGCCACATTCGCATTGGCGCGGCGGGTTTGCCACGCTATCGGCGGCGCCATGAGCCTGTTTCCGCCCGCCTCCTGCCCCCGGCTGATCGTCAAGATCGGCTCGGCGCTGCTCGTCGACGAAGCCGGGACGGTGCGGCGCGACTGGCTGGCCGGCGTGGCAGCCGACATTGCGGAGCGCAGCCGCCAGGGGCAGCAGGTCGCGGTCGTCTCGTCGGGCGCGATCGCCCTCGGCGCGCGGCGGCTGGGACTGGCGAAGGGGGGCCGCGCGAGCCTTGAAGATGCGCAGGCGGCCGCGGCGACGGGCCAGATCGCGCTCAGCCATGTCTGGGCCGAACTGCTGGGCGCCGAAGGGCTGACCGCGGCGCAGATGCTCGTCACGCTCGACGATCTCGAGCATCGCCGGCGCTATCTCAACGCCGCGGCGACACTCGACCGGCTGCTGAGCCTGGGTGTCGTTCCAGTGATCAACGAGAATGACAGCGTCGCGACCGAGGAAATCCGCTTCGGCGACAACGACCGGCTCGCGGCGCGCGTCGCGCAGGCGGCGGGCGCAGGCGGCGTCATCCTGCTCAGCGATATCGACGGCCTTTACGACAAGAACCCTGCCCTTCCGGGCGCGAACCATATCGCGCGCATCGACCGCATCGACGCCGACATCGAGGCGATGGCCGACGCGGGATCGGCGTCGGGTATGGGGTCGGGCGGCATGGTGTCGAAAATCGCGGCGGCGCGCATCGCCAACGCCGCGGGGGCGCATCTCGCCATCGCATCGGGGCGTGTCGAGCGGCCGCTGTCGACCGCGGCGCGGCACAGCCTGTTCGTCGCCGACCGCGGCGCGAGCGCGCGCAAGGCGTGGCTCGCAGGCGGGCTGACCGCCAAGGGCCGGCTGACGATCGACGCGGGCGCGGCCAAGGCGCTGCAGGGCGGCGCGAGCCTGCTCGCGGCGGGGGTTACCGCGGCGAGCGGCGCGTTCGCGCGCGGCGACATCCTCGACATCGCGGGCCCCGACGGGCGGGTGCTCGCGCGCGGGCTGTCCGAATATCCGGCTGCGGATGCCGCCGCGATCCTCGGTCTCGGCCGCGACGCGCAGGAAGCGGCGCTCGGCTATGCGCCGCGCAGCGCCATCGTCCACCGCGATCATATGGTGCTGTTGTGAGCATGCCGACGCTTGCGATGACCGGCGCGACCGGCTTCGTCGGCGGCGCGACGCTGCGCCTCGCGGTCGAGCAGGGCTGGCACGTCCGCGCGCTCACCCGCCGTCCGCAGGCCGAGCGCGAGGGCGTGACCTGGATAAGGGGAGCGCTCGACCAGCCCGACAGCCTTGCCGAAATGGCGGCGGGCAGCGACGCGGTCATGCACATCGCCGGCGTCGTCAACGTGCCGACGCGCGCGGCGTTCGAAGCGGGCAATGCGACCGCCACGGGGCGCGTCATCGATGCTGCGCGCGGCGCGGGCGTGACGCGCTTCATCCACGTCTCCTCGCTCGCCGCGCGCGAGCCGGATCTGTCGAACTATGGCTGGTCGAAAGAGCGCGCCGAAAAGATCGTCCAAGCGAGCGGGCTCGACTGGACGATCGTGCGTCCGCCCGCGGTCTTCGGCCCGGGCGACACCGAAATGCTCGATCTGTTCCGCATGGCGCGGCGCGGGGTAATGATGCTGCCGCCGCGCGGGCGTATGTCGGCCATCTATGTCGATGAACTCGCGCGGCTTTTGCTGGCGCTCACCACCGAGCGCGATGCCAGCATCGGCGCGATCTACGAGCCCGACGACGGTCATCCGAACGGCTGGTCGCACCGCAGCTTCGCGCGCGCGATCGGCCGCGCCGTCGGGCGCAGCCATGTATCGACGCTGACCATCCCCGCGACTCTGGTCAAGGCAGGCGGACGAATCGACAAGCTGGTACGCCGCAGCCGGGCCAAGCTGACCCCCGACCGCGCACGCTATATCGCGCATCCCGACTGGGTCGCCGCCGAGGGCGCCCGCCCGCCCGCCGACATCTGGCGCCCCGAACGCGAGACGTCCGATGCGCTGGCCGAAACGGTGCGCTGGTATCGCCGCGAAAACTGGCTCTGACTACGCCGGTCAGGCTGCACCCGACGCCGGTCGAAGCGTGCATTGCCATCGGCGAGGGGCCCGCCTAGATTTGCAGGCATGACCGATAGCACCGCGAATACGCCCAACGATCCCGCCGGCCCCTGGGCCATTCCCGTCCGCCGGCCGCTGCCGGGCGACGACAAGCCCAAGTCGACGACCAGCTTTCCGCGCAAGGTGTGGAAGCTGCTCGTGGCGATCAAGGACGGGCTGGCGCTGCTTTTCCTGCTGCTGTTCTTCGTCGCGCTGTTCGGCCTGCTCGCGGGGCGGCCCAATGCTTCGCTGCCGGTCAGCGAGGGCGCGCTGCTGATCGAACTCGACGGCATTGTCAGCGAACAGCCCGCCGAGGTCGATCCCTTTGCCGCGCTGTCGGGCGGCGCCAATCTGAAAGAGACGCGCGTCCGCGACGTCGTGCACGCGCTCGAAAGCGCCGCCGACGACAAACGCGTGACATCGGTCGTGCTCGACCTCGACCGCTTCCTCGGCGGCGGCCAGGTATCGCTCGCCGAAATCGGCAGCGCCATCGACAAGGTCCGGGCGAAGAAGAAGCCGGTGCTGGCCTTTGCCACGGCCTACACCACCGACAGCTATCAGATCGCGTCGCACGCGAGCGAGATCTGGGCCGACAATGTCGGCGGCGTCGCGATCGCGGGGCCCGGCGGCTCGCGCCTCTATTACAAGGGGTTGATGGACCGGCTGGGCATCACCGCGCACATCTATCGCGTCGGCACCTTCAAAAGCGCGGTCGAACCCTATCTGCGCGGCGACCAGTCGCCCGAAGCGAAGGAAGCCGACCTCGCCTATGCGAGCGCGCTGTGGGACAATTGGTTGAGCGACGTCAAAAAAGCGCGTCCGGCCGCGAAGCTCGACGCCTATATTGCCGGCACCGCCGCCGCCGTGCGCGCCGCGGGCGGCGACATGTCGAAGGCGTCGCTCGACGCCGGGTTGATCGACAAGGTCGGTAGCCGCATGGCGTTCGACAGCCGCGTCGCCGAAATCAGCGGCGCGCAGGACGACAGCCGGCCGTGGGAATATAATGCGATCCCGCTCGAAAACTGGGTCGCGGCAAACCCGCCCGAAACGAAGGGCAGCGCGATCGCGGTCGTGCCCGTGGTCGGCGAGATCGTCGATGGCGAGGCGCCCAACGGCCTCGCGGGCGGCCAGACCGTCGCCGAACATATCCTCGACGCCGCGTCGGACAGCGGGGTGAAGGCGATCGTGCTGCGCGTCGATTCGCCCGGCGGGTCGGTGCTCGCGTCGGAAGAAATCCGCCAGGCGCTGCTCGCCGCCAAGGCAAAGAAACTGCCCATCGTCGTGTCGATGGCGAATGTGGCCGCATCGGGCGGCTATTGGGTCGCGACCCCGCCGACCGCATCTTTGCCGAGCCCGAGACGATCACCGGATCGATCGGCGTCTTCGGTATTACGAGCTTCGACCAGACGCTGGCGAAGATCGGCGTGAACGCCGACGGCATCGCGACGACACCGCTGTCGGGTCAGCCCGACATCTTCGGCGGGGTGAACGACGAGTTCAACGCGCTGGCGCAGGCGAGCGTCGAGGACATCTACACGTGCTTCACCGGGCTGGTCGCCAAGAGCCGCAAGCAACCGATCGAGAAGATCCGGACGATCGCCGAGGGGCGCGTGTGGGCCGGCGGCACCGCGCGGCAGATCGGGCTGATCGACCAGTTCGGCGGCCTGCCCGACGCGCTCGCCGCGGCGGCGAAGCTCGCCAAGGTCGAAGGCGATTTCCACGCCAAATATTTCGAGGACGAGCCGAGCGAATTTTCGAAGATGCTCGCGAGCTGGTCGGGCGCCGAAGAGGAAACGGCGCAGGGTCCGCGCGGCTGGTTCGGCATCGCGGCGATGAACCGCCAGCTTGCCGAACGCCGCCTGCTGCAGGATCTGTCGATGATGACCGCGGCGGGATCGATCCAGGCCGCCTGCCTCGACTGCCGCGCCTATCTGCCCGCCGCGCCGCGGCCGGGCCGGGGCGAGGCGAAGGGCTGGCTCGCAACACTGGCGATGCTGCTGAAATAGCGCTTCCTCCCCTCCCGCCTGCGGGAGGGGCAGCGAGACTTGCGAGCTTGCT
>JACDQN010000206.1 GCA_015657575.1 Sphingopyxis sp. | reverse complement strand
TCGAAGTGCGTCGGTCCGCGACCATGTCGGTCCATTCGATCGCAGCGTCATGATCGAGCCGGAAGCGCCAGTGCGGCGCCACGCCCTCGGGCACCGGCGCGCCGTCGGGCTTGCGCTCGTAAACCGGCGGCAGCCCGCGCGACAGCAGGATCTTGCGCCGGATATCGAGCTCCTCGGGCGTCTCGTAACAGGCATAGACGCGGCCCGCGGCCTTCAGTTTTTCAAACTCGGCCTCATAGAGCGCGAAGCGTGCCGACTGACGTTCCTCGCCGTCGACATCGAGCCCGAGCCAGCCGAGGTCGGCGCGGATGCCATCGACATATTCCTCCTTCGAGCGTTCGAGGTCGGTGTCGTCGATGCGCAGCAGAAAGCGCCCGCCATGCTTGCGCGCCCACAGCCAATTGTGGAGCGCGGTGCGGACATTGCCGACATGAAGGCTGCCGGTCGGCGAGGGAGCGAAACGGGTAACGACGGTCATGGGCCGCGCCTATAGCCGCATTTCATCCCGAGGCGATAGCTATCCGGTCGCACCGCGCCGCGGCCAATAGGCCCAGGCGATCGCAAGCAGCGAGACGATCAGCAGGACGCTATATTCCATCCCGTTGCGCCCGCCGCCGACGACGAACCAGCCCGCGGGCAGGTGGACGAGGATCATCCCCAGCGTCAGGATCGCGGCATGACCCAGCGCGGCGAAGCTCGTCCAGCGGCGCGTCAGCATCAACGCCGGGCCGACCAGCTCATAGAGCGTCACCGCCATCGCCCAGCCGTAACCGAAGGGAAAACCCAGGCTGTCGAGCCAGGTGCCGAAGGGCGCGACGAGCCCCGCGGACAGGCGATAGACGCCGTGAATTAGAATCAGGACCGCGACCGTCACGCGCAAGATTTCTAGCACCTGCCCGGCCCGCTCGGGCGGCGCCTTCGATCCCGGCAATCCCATCCTTCCCCCCCTCTACCCCGTCCGGAACCCATGCGTGATCGGATAACGCCGGTCGCGCCCGAAATTGCGCGTCGACAATTTGACCCCCGGCGGCGCCTGCCGGCGCTTATATTCGGCGAGCATCAGCAACCGCTCGATGCGCACCACGGCATCGCGGTCGAAGCCATAGCGCGCCACGACATCGTCGACGCTCGCTTCCTCCTCGACGAGCATGTGGAGCATGCGGTCGAGATCTTCATAAGGGGGCAAGCTGTCCTCGTCCTTCTGGTCGGGGCGCAGTTCGGCGCTCGGCGGCTTGGTGATGATGGTTTCGGGCATCACGGGGGTGCGCCTGTTGCGCGACAACCGCGGGATATTTTCGTTGCGCCACTTCGCGACGGCGAAAACCGTCATCTTGTACGCGTCCTTCAGCGGATTATAGCCGCCCGCCATGTCGCCATAGATGGTCGCATAGCCGACGCTCATCTCGCTCTTGTTGCCGGTGGTCAGCAGCATCGGCCCGAATTTGTTGCTGAGCGCCATCAGCGTCACGCCGCGGATGCGCGACTGGACATTCTCTTCGGTGATGTCGACGTCGCGGTCGGCGAAGCTTCCGGCGAGCATCTGGTCGAAAGCTTCCACGGCGGGAACGATCGGGATCGTGTCGAGCCGGCATCCGATCATCCGCGCGCAGCCCGCGGCGTCGTCGAGGCTTTCCTGGCTCGTGAAACGGCTCGGCAGCATCACGCACCACACTTTGTCGGCACCGAGCGCGTCGGCGGCAATCGCCGCGCAGATCGCCGAATCGATGCCGCCCGACAGGCCGAGCACGACGCCGGGAAAGCGGTTGCGCTCGACATAGTCGCGCAAGGACAGGATCATCGCGCTATAAATATCGGCCGGATGCGCCTCCCATTCGGCGATCGCGCCCGGTTCGCACACCCAGCGGCCGTCGCCGCCGTTCGTCCAATGCGTAACGCGCTCTTCCGCCTCCCAGTCGATCAGCCGATGCGCGGCGCGCCCATCGCTGTTGAGCACGAACGAACAACCGTCGAACACCAGCTCGTCCTGCCCGCCGATGCGGTTGAGAAAGATCAGCGGCAGCTGCGTTTCGGCGACGCGGCTCGCGAAAACCTGCGTCAGGCGGCGGTCGTCCTTGTCGATCTCATAGGGGCTGCCGTTGACCGAGATCAGCAATTCGGCGCCCTGCGCGGCGAGATGGCGGCACACGGCCGGCAACCAGCCGTCCTCGCAGATCGGCAGGCCAAGCTTCACCCCGCGCCATTCGACGATATCGGGCAGCGGGCCGGGGGCGAAGATGCGTTTCTCGTCGAAGGTTCCGTAATTGGGCAGTTCATGCTTGCGCCGCGTCGCGACGATTTTGCCGCCGTCGAGCAGGGCGACGATATTGTAAAGATTGTCGCCCCCATTTTCATCTTTGGCGCGCTCGACCGACCCGACGAGCATCGCGGGGCCGCCGTCGGCGGTATCGGCGGCGAGCTCGGCCAACAACGCCGCCGCGCGCTCGGCGAGCGCGGGCTTGAGCACCAGATCCTCGGGCGGATAGCCGACCAGCTGAAACTCGGGATAGAGGATGAGGTCGGCCTGCCCGTGCCGCGCCCGCACCGCGCGCATTGCGGCGGCATTGGCGGCAAGGTCGCCGACCGCCTGGGTCATCTGCGACAGGACGATGGAGAGCTGCTGTGTCATCCCAGCGGTTTAGGCCCGGCGACCCGAAATTCAATAACGGAGGATAGCGACGGCGGTTTTGGGGTGGGGAGCGGACGTTTCCCTGTTCCAAAGTTCAGGAAAGTTCAGCCTTGTGGAGCGTGTGGTTTGGGCCGGAGCCTATGCTGGCGCGCTGGACAGCGAGGGTTGTCATCTACCGAGTGAAAGAGCCGTGGAAAGGCTGGCATGGCCGGATAATGTAGGAAAGCGGTTTCTGCATGTCGGATT
>JACDQN010000205.1 GCA_015657575.1 Sphingopyxis sp. | reverse complement strand
TTGCCCAGGCGTTCAATTCGCTCGGCACGACGGTCTTTCCGATCGTCGGCGCGACGCTGATCCTCGGCAGTTTGGCGACCGTCAGCGCCGATCAGCTTTCGGGGGCGGAGCTGGACGCCTATCGCACGGCGGAAAGCCAGGCGATCGTCCATGGCTATCTCGGCATTGCAGTCGCGCTGGCGGTGGTCGCGGCGGCCGTATGGATGTTCCGGAACCGCCTGCAGGGTGAGAGGCACGAAGCCAGCGCCGGACTTGCGGGCTTCGATCTTCTGAAGCGCCCGCGCTTCGGTTTCGGCGCGCTCTGCATCTTCCTTTACGTCGGAGCTGAAGTCTCGATCGGCTCGCTGATCGTCAACTATCTGATGCAGCCGGGCGTGATGGGGTTGGAGGAGCAGGCCGCAGGCAAGCTGATCGGTCTCTATTGGGGCGGTGCGATGGTCGGCCGCTTTATCGGATCGGGCCTGATGCGCTTCGTCAGCCCGGGCAAGCTGCTCGCGCTCGTCGCCGCCGGCGCGATCACCCTGATCCTGATTTCGACGAACACGACCGGGACGCTATCGGGTTACAGCCTGCTGGCGATCGGCCTGATGAACTCGATCATGTTTCCGACGATCTTTAGCCTCGCGTCCGAAAAGCTCGGCAGCCGTGCTGCCGACGGGTCGGGCATTATCAACGTCGCGATCTTCGGCGGCGCGGTGGTTCCGCTCGCGACCGGCGCGATCGCTGACTTGACGGGCAGTCTGGCTACGGCACTGCTGCTTCCGGCCCTTTGCTATGCCATTATCGCCGGGTTCGGTTACTACGCCCGCCGCCCGGCTCTGGCCTGATCCCGAAAACAGCCGCGGGCGATCGTCACCCCCGTGACGATCGCCCGCGGTCCGCCCCCTCGGGAAAGCCGGTTCAGGCGAGTTCGATGCGGTTGCGACCGTTTCCTTGGCGCGATAGAGCGCGTCGTCGGCCGCCTTGAGCGCGCCGCGCGCTTCCTCATAACCGAAGACATCGGCCACCCCGCCCGAAAAGGTGATCTGGCCAAAGGGCTCGTCGGTCTTGCGGTTGATCAGCCGGCGGTTGGCGAGCCCCTCGCGGGCCTCGTCGAGCCGTTTCGCGGCTTCGGCCGGCGGCAGGCCGCGGAACAGCATGACGAATTCCTCGCCGCCATGCCGCGCCACATGGCAATGATCGTCGGAGATATGCGCCAGCGTGTCGGCGATCAGTTTGATGACGCGGTCGCCCGCCTCGTGCCCGTGCGTGTCGTTGACGCGCTTGAATTCGTCGATGTCGCAAAAGGCGACGCTCAGCGGCTCGCACTCGGCGCGCGCTTCGGCATAGTGGCGATCGAGCAGCGTCTCGAAGGCGCGGCGGTTGGGCAGGCCGGTCAGATAGTCGATCTCGGCATCGCGCTTGGCGCGCGCCAGGCTACGGCGGAGCGATTTCGCTTCGTCCTCGCTCTTGCGCATATCCTCTTCGGCCTTGCGCGTGCGTTCGAGCATTGCCTTGGCAAGGCTCGCGAGATTAGTGACGAGCTGGCCGGTCTTTTGCACCTGTTCAAGGTCGATGACATGCTGCTCGAGCTCGCTGCCATAATCGCGGGTGACCGAGCGCGCCGCCTTGGTGTGCGTCTGGAACGTGTCGAGGTTCGATTCGAGCCGCTGAACGAGCCGGTCGAGATCGGCCTGATCGGGGCGACCCGCATTCTGCTGCGCGATCTCGTCGAGCCATGCCTGCGTGATACCCTCGGGCGATTTGGCGCGCTCGCGAATATGGCGTGCCAATGCGGGGTTGCGCCCCGAAAAGGCGTCGTGCGCGAGCGTCAGATTGGCCGACGAAATATCGAGATCATGGTTCAGCAGGAAAGACATGATCGCTTCGGCAAGCTGGCGCCGTGCGTCGCGCGCGAGGTCGTGCGTCGCGCTCTTTCCCGGCGATGCCGAAATTTCGTCGGTTTCGTCCTGTCGGGCGTGACGAAGCCCCAGCCAGTTCAGGAGCCGCCCGACCGGCTCTTGCGAAGAGGTTGCGTTAGTGGTCATGCGCCAATTAACGGGTGGCGCGCGCCCGGTTTAAGGCCCGGCGTCACCGGAAATTTCCGATCGAGGACGGTGGGGGCGTGTGCGCCTCGTCCGTGGCGCGCAGGCCCCGTTATACCATCGCCATCAAGCTCGCATTTCCGCCCGCGGCGGTGGTGTTGATCGACACGGCAACCTCTTCGAGAAGCAGGTCGAGGCGATAGCTGCCGTCCGATCCGACGGCATGCGGCGTCACGATCGCGCCCTCGCGCCTTGCGAGGACCTCGGTTGCCTTCGCGACCTCGGCCGCGTCGCCCTCGATCAGCGCGGCGCTGACGTCTTCGACGTTCAGCAGGCCGCGGGTCGACCATTGAATTTCCGCCGTAAGCTGCGAAGGCACGCTCTTGGGATCGACAATCGTCTCGCCGCCCGCGACGACCACCGCCTTGTTGCCGGTGGCGAGGATCGCTGCGACCTGGTTCCAGAAGCCGGCTTCGGTCTTGGCGGCGACGGCAATTCGTCCGCGCGGGTGGAGGCTGTACAGATTCTGCTCGCCGACCGGGCCCGGAAGCTCGACCTGCAGCCCAAGTCGCGAACGGCCGCGATAGCGGTCGACGGCGCGCAACGCGGCCGAAACATTGCTCTTTCGCGCCCAGTCGGAGAGCGTCGCCAAGGCATTGCTCGCTTGCGCGGGAACTGCGGGGAGGGGGGTGTCGGCATCGGCAGCGAAACGGCTGACATAGATCGGACCACCCGCCTTGGGGCCGGTGCCCGACAGGCCGCGGCCGCCGAACGGCTGCACGCCGACGACCGCGCCAATGATGTTGCGGTTCACATAATGATTGCCCGCCGCGATCTGGCTCGTCACGCGCTCGATCACTTCGTCGAGGCGCGTGTGGAGACCGAAGGTCAGACCATAACCCGTTGCATTGATGTCGGCGATCAACTGGTCGAGCTTGTGGCCTTCGAAGCGGATGACATGGAGCACGGGACCGAACACTTCCTGTTCGAGTTCGGAGATCGCAGGCAGCTCGATCATCGTTGGCGCCACATAAGTGCCCAATTTCTCCCATTCGCCGATGTCGAGCTGTTCGACGCGGTGGCCGCGGCCGCGCATTTTCTCGATATGCGCGTTGATGCCGTCGCGCGCGCGCGCCGAGATCACCGGGCCGATATCGACGCTGAGCCGGTCGGTGCTGCCGACCGACAGTTCGGCAAGCGCTCCGCGCAGCATTTCGAGCGTGCGGTCGGCGACATCTTCCTGCAGGCAGAGCAGGCGCAGCGCCGAACAGCGCTGGCCCGCGCTGTCGAAGGCCGAGGCGATGACGTCGGCGACGACCTGTTCGGCGAGCGCCGAGCTGTCGACGATCATCGCATTCTGCC
>JACDQN010000204.1 GCA_015657575.1 Sphingopyxis sp. | reverse complement strand
GCTGCGACTAGGGCGCAAGCGCCCAAGTCTCGCTGCCCCTCCCGCAAGCGGGAGGGGAGATCAGCTTCATCCTTTAATGCCAGCAAACGGTCGATACCGGCCGCGGCTCCCCTCCCGAGCCCAAGCGCCATTGTGGGTCCGGCGGCGCGACGCTAAGAGATCGCGCGTGACCGCGCTTCCCTCCCGCATCGCCGCTTTCGCCCTTCGCCGGCCCAAGCTCGCCGCCCTGTTGCTCGGCGCCGTTTCGGCGACCGGATTTGCGCCGCTGCACCTGTGGCCGCTGACCTTGCTCGCGTTCGCGGGATGGATGATCCTCATCGCGCGGAGCCCGAAAGGATGGCGTGCGCTGGGGATCGGCTGGGCGTTCGGGGTCGGCCATTTCACGATCGGTCTCAACTGGATCGCGACCGCCTTCACCTATCAGGCGGCGATGCCCGCCTGGCTCGGCTGGATCGCGGTGGTGCTGTTGTCGCTTTATCTGGCGGTTTATCCGGCCATCGCCGCGGCCGCCGCCTGGCTGATCAAGCCCCGGGCGACACGCATTTCGCGGCGCCGTCCTATCTGTTCGCCTTTGCCGCGCTCTGGACGCTCACCGAGTGGCTTCGCAGCTGGGTGTTCACCGGCTTTGCATGGAATCCCTTGGGCGTGATCGCCGTGCCGCATGCGCGGCGCCGGCGCGCTGGATCGGAACCTATGGCATGGGCGGGATCGTCGTGCTGCTCGCCGGCGTCCTGATCCTGGCATGGTATCGCCGCCGCGTCGCCGCGGGGGCGTTGTTCGGAAGCCTGATCGCCCTATGGGGCGCCGCGTTGCTGGCGCAAATGGGCGGGAGTGTCGATGCCGCCGTTCGGTCGAAGGGGGGCCAGCGCATCCCGATCACCGCGGTGCAGCCCAATGTCGGCCAGCAGGACAAATGGGAAGGCAGCAAGGCCGACGCCAATTTCGCCAAGCTTGCACGGCTGACGAGGCCCAGGGATGACGCGCCGCGGCTGATTCTGTGGCCCGAAGCGGCGGTGCCCGACTATCTCGAGACCGGCTATCCCGCCGTCTATTACGACCGCTCGCCCGCCGAGGCGCGCGCGCGGCTGACCGACCTGATGAACCCCGACGACGTCATGCTGCTCGGCGCGCTGAAGCTGGAAGTCGACAAGGGGGGGCGAGGTCGTCGGTGCGCGCAATGCGGTGATGACCGTCCACGCCGACGGCTCGCTCGGTGCGCGTTACGACAAGTCGCATCTCGTTCCCTATGGCGAATATCTGCCGATGCGTCCGATATTGTCGGCGATCGGCCTGTCGCGCCTGGCCCCGGGAGACATCGATTTCTGGCCGGGACCGGGCCCGCGCACGCTGGATCTTGGCAGTTTCGGCAAAGCAGGTCTGCAGATCTGTTACGAGATCATCTTCTCGGGCCAGGTGGTCGACCGCACCCACCGGCCCGATTTCCTGTTCAACCCGTCGAACGACGCCTGGTTCGGCAGCTGGGGCCCGCCGCAACATCTGGCGCAGGCACGGTTGCGCGCGATCGAGGAGGGCCTGCCCGTCATCCGCGCCACCCCGACCGGGATCAGCGCGGTGATCGACGCCGATGGCCGGATCCTCGCTGCCGTGCCGATGCACGAGGCGGGCCGGATCGACACGGTTATTCCGAAATCCCAGCCGCCGACGCTCTTTGCGCAGTACGGCAATATGCTGCCGGTCGCATTCGCGCTGCTGCTGCTCCTGGTCGCCATTGCCTTTCGGCGGCGCGGGCGCTAACAGCGGCGCACATAAAGCTTCCTTTATATCCGATTCCAAAAAGAAGGCCCCCATGCGCAACAGCTTCCTCTTCACGTCCGAAAGCGTTTCCGAAGGTCATCCCGACAAGGTCGCCGACCAGATCTCGGATTCGATCGTCGACCTTTTTCTGTCGAAGGATCCGGAAGCGCGCGTCGCGTGCGAAACGCTGACCACGACGCAGCTTGTCGTGCTCGCGGGCGAAATCCGCTGCAAGGGCGTGTTCGAAAATGACGAATGGGCGCCGGGCGCGCTCGAGGAAATCGAGGCGACGGTGCGCAAGACCGTCAAGGACATCGGCTATGAACAGGCGGGGTTCCACTGGAACGAATTCCGCTTCGAAAACAATCTGCACGCCCAGTCGGCGCACATCGCGCAGGGCGTCGACGAAGGCGCCGACAAGGATGAAGGCGCCGGCGACCAGGGGATCATGTTCGGCTATGCGTCGGATGAAACCCCCGACCTGATGCCCGCGACGCTCGATTACAGCCACAAGATCCTCGAGCGCATGGCCGCCGACCGCAAGGCGGGTACGGCGCCCTTCCTCGAACCCGATGCGAAGAGCCAGGTCACGCTGCGCTATGCCAACGAACGCCCCGTCGAAGCGACCGCGATCGTCGTGTCGACACAGCACGCGCCGGGCTATTATTTTCACGGCGGCGAGGGCGATGAGGCGAAATATCAGGAGCTGCGCAAATATGTGCTCGGCGTTATCGCCGACGTGCTGCCCGCCGAGCTGCTGACCGCGAACACCGTCTATCACATCAACCCGACCGGGCGCTTCGAGATCGGCGGACCCGACGGCGACGCCGGCCTGACCGGCCGCAAGATCATCGTCGACACGTACGGCGGCGCCAGCCCGCACGGCGGCGGCGCATTCAGCGGCAAGGACCCGACCAAGGTCGACCGCTCGGCGGCGTACATCACGCGCTATCTGGCGAAGAATATCGTCGCCGCGGGCCTCGCGCGCCGCTGCACGATCCAGCTGAGCTATGCGATCGGCGTCGCCGAGCCGCTGTCGATCTATGTCGACCTGCATGGAACCGCGGCCGAGGGCGTGACCGAAGCCGCGCTCGAGCTGGCGATCCCGCAGCTGGTGCGCCTGACGCCGAAGGGCATCCGCACCCACCTCGGCCTCAACAAGCCGATCTATCAGCACGACCGCCGCCTATGGCCATTCGGCCGCCAGGCCACCGGCGAGGCCTTCCCGTGGGAGCGCACCGACCTGACCGACAAGCTGAAGGCTGCGATCGCGGCGTGACGCCTTGCCCGCGCCGGGCCGCGAGGCTAGGGCGCGCGGCATGACGGCTTATAAATCAGGCGATCCGACGACGCTCAACCGGCTCTATGGCCGGGCGCAGGGCAGACCGCTGCGCGCGGGCCAGCAGGATCTGGTCGACAATCTGCTGCCGCAGATAGCGGTACCGACAGAGGGCGAGGTGAGCGCGGCGCGGCTGTTCGGCGACCCCGAGGGACAGGCGCGTCCGCTGCATTTCGAGATCGGCTTCGGCGGCGGCGAGCATATGGCCGCCCGCGCCGACATGCTGCCCGACCATGGCTTCATCGGGGCCGAGCCCTTCGTCAACGGCGTCGCGCAGGCGCTGGTTCATCTGTCGGGCGACCATGGCGCGCATCCGCCGATCGGCAATGTCCGCATCCATCACGGCGACGCACTCGAGGTGCTGCGGCGGATTCCCGACGGCGCGCTCAGCTTCGCCTACTCTGCTCCACCCCGACCCCTGGCCCAAGGCGCGCCATGCCAAGCGGCGGATGATGAACGACGGCCCGCTCGACCTGATCGCGGCGAAGCTGAAACCCGGCGGCGAGTTCCGCTTCGGGACCGACCACCCGGTCTACCTCGCGCACGCGCTGATGGTGATGCGGCGCCATCGTCATCAATTCGAATGGCTCGCGAAAGATGCCGGCGATTTCCTGACCCGCCCCGGCGGCTGGCCCGAGACGCGCTATGAAGCCAAGGCCCGCGCGCAGGGGCACGACGTCTGGTATTTTCGCTGGAGGCGTATATAGGAGTGCTATAGGGTTGAAAAGGCTAGTTTTTTATAGCCACTCCCTATGCTATCTTTTCCCCAATTACGCGGCAATTTCCGCCACGGTGATTGCCGGGTGATTGCTGGAAACGCCGTATTGGGAGACCAATTTATGGCAAGCGGAAAGATCACAAAACGGTCGGTCGATGCTCTCATTTCGAGCGGGCAACATGACATTCTTTGGGATGATAGCATAAAGGGTTTTGGCGCAAAGCGAACCAAAGCTGGCGCCGTGTCTTACGTGTTGCAATTCCGAATGGGCGGTCGCGAATCTAAGACGCGTCGCTACACGATAGGCAGCCATGGCTCGCCATGGACGCCAGCCACCGCCAGAGCCGAAGCGGAGCGACTGGCTATTCTGATCGCCCAGGGAATCGATCCAGGCGAAGCAGAGCGGCAACGACGGCGAGAGTCGGTCGATCTAGCCTTCGATAATTACTCTGATCGCTTCGCTGAGGCCTGCGTTGGAGAAGGCTGGAGGCGCCTCGTCAAGCGCAGCCTCGAGCTGCATGTAAAGCCGGTCTTGGGATCAAAGCCCCTTCCCAATCTTACGCGAATCGACATCGTTGCCGTCTTCGACCGCATGCCGCGCGCGCAGATCGCAAATATCCGTAACGTCTTCGCTGTTTTGCGCCGCCTTTTGCGCTGGGCCGTCAGCCGGGGAGATATCGATCGGAGTCCGATGGAAGGCATGGAAACCCCGCCCCCGGTCAAACCTCGCGATCGCTGGCTTTCAGACGAGGAGCTTGGCCGCATCTGGATGGCGGCGCCAAACACGCATTCCTGTTTCGGACCCATCATCCGCCTTCTGATCGTCACCGGTCAGCGACGAGAGGAGGTTTCGTCGCTGCGTTGGGAGGAACTCAACCGTAAAGATCTCCTATGGACCCTGCCCGGCGAACGGGCAAAGAATGGCGAGCCCAACCGAATTCCGCTCAACGAACTTGCAGTTGCGATCCTCGACGAGGTTGCCGGGTCGGCTATCTGGCCGCGTAGCGGCAGGATGTTCACGACCTCCAGGGGCGGAAGGTTCACCGGATATAGCAAAGGCAAGATCAAGCTCGACCTGCTTATGTCGCAAGACGGCCGCGAACCGTTACCGGACTGGCGACTGCATGACTTGAGACGAACTCTTGCAACCGGGTTTCAACGGCTAGGCGTTCGATTTGAAGTGACCGAAGCTGTGCTCAATCACGTCGGAGGTTCCCGCGCGGGCGTCGCCGGTATCTACCAGCGCCACGACTGGAAGGACGAGAAGCGCGAAGCAATGAAGAGTTGGAACGATCATCTGGCGGCGATCATTCGTTTGGCGAATATGGCGCGTGATCGCGCATGGTAAGCGCTTATAAAAAGACTTGCTGTCCACGATCGATTGCGCCGAACAAAATATGCAGAGTGAATCTGTCGATTTCCGTTGCGAACAGCTCTTGCAGCCGGATCCGTTCGCCAACGACTGACTCTTGCGTTCTTGCTGAATCAAGGGGGATATTCGCGGCGTGCGTAGCAGCGCCAAAGTTGGAGACAATTCGAGTGAACAAGAAGGATGAAATTTACGATCTTCTCGTTAGCCGAATGGTTGGCGCGCAATATAATTTTGGCCAGCGGCTGTCGGTCAAGGATCTTGTGAGCGATACCGGAGCGAGCCGCCAGCCGATCATGGCCGCGCTCAACCGTTTGAGTTCGGAAGGATTTGTTCGCATAATTCCGCAGGTCGGTTGCGAGGTGATAAATCCAAGCTATGACCAGATCGCAGATTTCTATATCATGTTTGAAAGGCTCGAGGGACTGCTGACGGAACTGGCGGCAGCGCGTCGGACCGATTCGCAAACGCGCGATTTGCGCGCGCTGCAAGCACGTATTCTCACGATCGACTTTGACGAGCCGCGCAGCGCGGTAATTTATTGCGAACTCAACCGTGCCTTCCATCAGCTCATCCACGATATGGCTCAGTCGCCCTTTCTCGACGCGCGGCAGAACAGCAATTTTGACATGTCTGATTTCTTCATCAACCAAGCCGGTGGTTTCAATCATTTCATGGCCGATACCGCACGTGAACATGATGAAATCATTGAGGCGATCGCTTCCAAATCTCCTGCCCGCGCGCGCGGGCTGGCAGAATCACACATCGGCGCGGTCGCCTCGTCGGCGTTGGCGGGCCTGCGAAAACATCGCGCCGCCGCCTAACTAATATTCATGAGAGCATGGTGAGGAAGGGCATGATCGGAGGCTCCATCGTCGCTCGGTGCGGTCGATGAGGATCACCCTATTACTCCTCTTGTCTTTAGCCCCACTACTTCTAAGTCGCCCAGTCCGAGCTCTCTCCGCAGAACGGAATCAGTATTCTCGCCCAAGAGCGGTGGTGGTGTGGAGGCAACCGCGCGCTCGCCATCGACTTTGATGGGGCTGGCTATGCCTGGAAGATCACCCAATTCCTTGTGGTTGAGCGAAATCTTCATTCCACGGTGCAGAACATGAGCGTCCTTAAAGACGTCCGAAATTTCATTGATCGGACCAGCCGGGACATCGGCGGCGTCGAGCCGTTCTATCCATGAAGCTGCGCCCGCGCCTACAAAGATCGGCGCCAACTCATCTTCCAGCGCCTGTTTGTTTCCGGCCCGCGAACCATTGGTGCCAAAGCGTGGGTCGTCAGCAAGGTCACTCCGCCCAATTGCGTCGCACAGCCGACGAAACTGAGAGTCGTTCCCGATTGCGAGATTGATCCCGCGGTCGGCTGTCGGGAAAGACTGGTATGGCACGATGTTGGGGTGAGCGTTGCCATAACGGGGCGGATTCTCCCCCGTGGCGAAAAAGTTAAAGGCTTGATTTGCAAGGGTGGCAACGGTGACATCGAGCAACGACACGTCGAGATGAGCGCCCTCGCCGGTATTTCCCCGCCGGACAAGAGCTGCCAGGATCGCGATCGCCGAGTAGAGACCCGTCATGATGTCAGACAGGGCAACGCCCGTCTTCATCGGGCCACTTTCCTGCGAACCCGTGACGCTCATTAATCCGCCCATGCCCTGCGCGATAAAATCATAACCGGGCCGGCCGCTATAGGGGC
>JACDQN010000203.1 GCA_015657575.1 Sphingopyxis sp. | reverse complement strand
GTCGCCTCGAAGCGCATCCACATGACCCGGCGACCAGGCCGAGGGCTTCTATGCGGTCCACAAGGAACGCCCCTTCTTCGGCGGAACTCGTCGACTTCATGATCAGCGGCCCCGTCGTCGTGCAGGTCCTCGAGGGCGAAAATGCGATGCAGGCGAACCGCGACATCATGGGCGCGACCAATCCCGAAAACGCCGAGCCCGGCACGATCCGCAAGGAACTGGCCGAAAGCATCGAAGCGAACACGGTTCACGGCAGCGACAGCGACGAGAATGCGGCAATCGAGATCGCCTACTTCTTCAAACCCGAAGAAATCGTCGGCTAAGCGCCATTCCCTCGTCATGCTGAACTTGTTTCAGCATCCATGGTCCGTTCTCTCGTTGACCGCAGCGCGGATTTCGGCGCTGGGTCATGGACCCTGAAACAAGTTCAGGGTGACGAATTTATAGAATGATGCCGAAGAGAAGAGGCTGCCGGAGCGATCCGGCGGCCTTTTTCGTCAGAATTCGTCGGCCACCGCCATCAATCCCGCCAGCTTCCTCGGCGCGATCGCAAGCCAGCTCTTGCGCAGCCATTCGCCGATCGCATCCCAGTCGGTGTCGCCCAGATCGATCCTGATGCCGACCCACCCGTCGCCGAAATAGGCCGGGCGATAATAACGATCCGCGTCGAGTTCGATCAGCGCCGCCTGCTCGTCGGCGCCGCTGATCTTGACCAGCAGCGCGGTCCTACCGTCGCCATGATGGTCCTGCGTAAAATAGGCGAATTTCTTGCCCTTCACGATCCCGAAACAGGGCATGCCGTGCGAGGTTACCTCGTCCGCTTCGGGCAGCGCCATCGCCAGTTCGCGGACGCGACCGAGCAGATAGTCGGGCGAGCGTTCGCGCATCACAAAGGCGGCGAGCGTTGCCGGATACAGCTGATGCTCGGCGAAACGTACGCGATCTGCCAGCGTTTCGGCCGTATCGCCCGCTACGATCGCCACCGGCGTCTGCGCCAGCACGGGGCCCTCGTCGACGCCGGGTGTCACGATATGGACACTGCACCCGCCAAAGCTGTCGCCCGCGTCAATCGCGCGCTGGTGCGTGTCGAGCCCCATATATTTGGGGAGCAGGCTGGGATGGATGTTGATCATCTTTCCCGCCCAGCGCCCGACGAAATCGTCCGACAGGATGCGCATATAGCCCGCAAGCGCGATGAACTCGGCGCCCGCTTCGCGAAGCTGTTCATCGACCAGTGCGTCGAACGCGTCGCGGTTCATGCCCTTGTGCGAAAGGCTCCATGTCGCAATGCCCTCGGCCGCGGCGATCGCAAGGCCGGGCGCGTCGGGCACGTTGCTGGCGACCAGCACCAGCTCGTAAGGGCAATCGGCCGCCTTCGCCGCATAGAGAAGCGCCGCCATATTGGTCCCGGCGCCCGAGATCAGGACGGCGATTTTGGATTTCACAGCGATCCTCCCCGGAACGGGGAGGGGGACCAGCGAAGCTGGTGGAGGGGCACAGGCTGGACCGGCT
>JACDQN010000202.1 GCA_015657575.1 Sphingopyxis sp. | reverse complement strand
CGCGCGACAGGGGTTCGCGGTCGACCGCGATTTTGCGCACCGCGGGATCTGGACGGTGGCGGCGGCGATGCCCGACGTGGCGCCGGGTTATTGCCTGTCGGCGTCGATCTTTGCGGGGGCACGCAGCGAGGCGGCGCTGGGCGAGTTGGGGCGCGAGCTCTGCGCGCTGCGGGACGCGTTATTGCTCGGCAAATGAGACCGCGCGCTCGGCGAAGGTCAGGGCGTGATAGCGCTCCGCAACCTGCGACAGGATCGACAGCGCGAGCGTTGCGGGATCGCGCGTCGCAGGGATAAGCCCGACCGTGGTTTCAAGCCGTTGGAGCGCCGCGTCGGATATGCCTGAAGAGCGCAGCATATCGATCCGGCTGTCCTGCGTCCGGCGACTGCCGACCGCGCCGATGTAGAAGGCGGGGAGCGTCAGCGCGTGCGGGAGCAGCGCTTCTTCCCAATCGCGGTCGTGAAAGAGAAAGACGATCGCGGTCCACGCGTCGCTGGCGATGGTGGGCAACGCACTGCGCATCGTCAGCTCGGTGGCGGGGAGGCTCGATCGTGCGAGATCGGCGAGCGCACGGCGGTCCGGGGTCCAGGCCGCGACACAGGCGCCAAAGGATTGCGCAAGGCTGGCGAGCGCGGTCAGTTCCTCGCCCTGACCGATGGCGACGACGCGCAGCGGCGGGACGTAAGGGAGCAGGAAGGCGTCGCCCTGCCAGCGCGGATGCGCGGCGCCCGCGACGATGTTCGCGCTATCGCTCGACAGACGGAGCGTCGCCGCCTCGCGCCGATCGAGCCGCGCCAGCAGATCGGCGACGACCGCCGCGTCGGGGTCGGGAGTGAAGAGCAGGTCGATGCCGCCGCCACAGGGCAGGCGGATGTCGAGATAGGGCGAGCCGCCCCGTAGCGCACCAGCCGCGGCCGTCCTTCGGCGAGCACCTTCATCGCCTCGGCGACGATCGCGGCCTCGACGCAGCCGCCCGACAGCGAGCCCAGATAGCGCCCGTCGCTCGCGACCGCCATTTGCGCGCCGACCGCGCGGGGCGACGATCCGATGATGTCGGTGAGCGTGACGAGCACGGTGCCCAGCCCTTCGCCGCCGCGCGCGGCGAGAAACTGCAATATGTCGACGGGCGAACTTGCTATCATCGCCGCATCATGTCGCGCAAAAGGGAAGGAAGGCCATGATCGAAGCCGGGAGGGTCGTCGCGATCCTGCTCGCCGCGGGCCGGTCGGAGCGGTTCGGGAGCGACAAGCTGATGGCGCTGCTCGACGGCAAGCCGCTTGCACTGCACGCGGCGCGCCGGATCGTCGAACTTGCGCCGGGCCGGCGCATCGCGGTCTGCCAAAGCACCGACGGGCCGCTCGCGGCGCAACTGAACGATCTGGGTTTCGAGATCGTCACAAATCCGCACCCCGAACGCGGGCTGTCGCAATCGCTGGTGCGAGGGATTGCGGCGGTCGGGACGGCGGAGGCGGCGCTCGTCTGCCTTGCCGACATGCCCTTTGTCACCGCCGCCCATCTCGAAGCGCTGCTCGCACGGTTCGATGCCGGGACAACACCCGTCGTCGCATCGGTGCGCGGCGATACGCCGATGCCGCCCGCGCTGTTCGCGCGGTCGCTGTTCGGTGCGCTGCAGGCGGGCGAAGGCGACCGGGGCGCCCGCGCCCAGCTCGCCGGGGCGGCGCTGGTCGCCGCCGATGCCGCCGAACTGGCCGACATCGACCAGCCGGGCGATCTGCCCGCCCGTTGATCGCGGCACATCGCGATCACGTCATCTCCGGCAATTTGTCGATGAACTTGTCGAGCGTGATCGGATAGCTGCGCACCCGCGCGCCCGTCGCATTATAGACCGCGTTCGCGACCGCCGCGGCAACGCCGCAGATGCCGAGTTCCCCGACCCCTTTCGCCTTCATCGGCGAGGTGTTCGGATCGGTTTCGTCGAGGAAGATCACTTCCTGATACGGAATGTCGGCGTGAACCGGCACCTCATAACCGGCGAGGTCGTGATTGACGAAGAAGCCGAAGCGCTTGTCGACCGCAAGCTCTTCCATCAGCGCGGCGCCCGCGCCCATCGTCATCCCGCCGATGACCTGGCTGCGCGCCGCTTTGGGGTTGAGAATGCGTCCCGCGGCGCAGACGGCGAGCATCCGCCGGATACGGATTTCCCCCGTCGCGCTCTCGACGCCGACCTCGACGAAATGCGCGCCGAACGTCGATTGCTGCTTCTCCTCGGCAAGCTTGCCGAATTCGATCATATCCTCGGCAACGAGGTCGCCGTCCTTGGCCACGTCGCCGAGCGCAAAGCTGCGCCGCCCCGCCTTGACTTTGCCGTCGGCGAACACCGCATCGGCGGGGCTTAGCCCGAGTTTCTGCGCGGCGGCCTCGCGGAGCTTTGCGCAGGCGGCGTAGACACCGGCCGTCGAGCTGTTCGCACCCCATTGCCCGCCCGAACCCGCGGAGACGGGAAAGCTTGAATCGCCGAGCTTCACCACGACCTTGTCGAGCGGGACGCCCATCATTTCGGCCGCGGTCTGCGCGATGATCGTATAGCTGCCGGTGCCGATGTCGGTCATGTCGGTTTCGACCGTCACGACGCCCGAACTGGCCAGCCGTACGCGCGCCGCCGAATTGGTATTGAGATTGTTGCGGAACGCAGCCGCGACGCCCATGCCGACAAGCCATTTGCCGTCGCGCACGCTCGCGGGCTTGCCGCGCTTGGCCCAACCGAATTTTTCGGCGCCCATTTGCAGGCATTTGTTGAGCTGGCGCTGGGTGAAGGGCCGGCTCGGCGCTTCGGGATCGACCTGCGTATCGTTGAGGACACGGAACTCGACCGGGTCCAGCCCAAGTTTTTCCGCCATTTCGTCCATTGCAATCTCGAGCGCCATCAGGCCCGGCGCCTCGCCCGGCGCGCGCATGTCGTTGCCCTCGGCCAAATTCATCGCCGTCATCCGCATGGCCGTCATGCGGTTGGCGCCCGCGTAGAGAAGGCGCGTCTGCATCACCGCGCCTTCGGGCTTTACCCCGGCAATATCGCCCGACCAGCTTTCGTGGCCGATGGCGGTCAGCTTGCCGTCGGGCGTTGCGCCCAGCCGGATGCGCTGGATCGTCGCCGGGCGGTGGGTCGTGTTGTTGATCATCAGCGCGCGGTGGAGCGCGACCTTGACCGGACGCTTTGCCGCCTTTGCGCCCAGCGCCGCGAGGATGGCGTCGGCGCGAACATAGAGTTTTCCGCCGAAACCGCCGCCGATATAGGGGGAAATCAGCCGGACATTCTTTTTCGGCAGGCCCAGCGTCTTGGCGACGTCGCCCACCGACCAGGCGATCATCTGGTTCGAGGTCCAGAGCGTCAGCTTGTCGCCCTCCCACGTGGCGATCGACGCGTGGGGTTCCATCATCGCGTGGGTGTGATCGGGCGTCGAATAGCGCGCATCGAGCTGCACCGGAGCGGCCGCGAAGGCCGACGCGAAGTCACCGACTGCCGTCTCCGGCGGAGCGCCGTAAAGGACCGGCGCCTTGCCCGCGGCGTCGACGGTCGCGGACAGATCGTAAATGCCCTTTTCGCGTGTATATTCGACGCGGACGAGCGACGCGGCCGCGCGCGCCTGCTCGAACGTCTCGGCGACGACGAGCGCCACCGCCTGATGATAATGCTCGATATCGGGGCCGCCGAGCAATTTGGCATTGTTGAAATCGCCCTTGCCGAGCTTGCCGGCGTTGGCAGCGGTGACGATGGCGAGCACGCCGGGTGCGGCGCGCGCTTCGTCGAGGTTCATCGACGCGATCTTGCCCTTGGCGATCGCCGATCCGACGACATAGCCATAGGCCTGCGTCTTGGCGAAATCCTGATGCTCATAGGCATAGGGCGCGGTGCCCGTCGTCTTGAGCGGCCCCTCGATGCGGTTGGTGGGTTTGCCGATCACCTTCAGCTGGTCGATCGGGTTGGTGGTGGCGGGCGTGTCGAATTTCATCGCTTCAGCCTTTCGCTTGCGCCAGCACGCCGGCGAGCGTGCGCTCGACCAGTGGCAGCTTATAGGCATTTTCGTGCGTGGTCTTGGCGCCCGCGAGCAGTTTTGCGGTCACCGCTTTTGCGCCACGCGGCAGCTCGGCCTCGGCCGCCTCGATGCGCCACGGCTTGTAGGCAACCCCGCCGAGCGCGACGCGCCCGGTGCCGTCCCGTTGCACGACGGCGCCGACCGAGATCAGCGCAAAGGCATAAGACGCGCGGTCGCGCACCTTATGATAGATATGCGTGCCGCCGATCGGTTTGGGCAGCGTCACCGCGGTGATCAGCTCGCCCGGCGCGAGCGCGGTTTCGAGATGCGGGGTCTTGCCCGGGGCGCGATAGAAATCGGCATAGGGAATGGTGCGCGTCTTGCCCGCGACATCGACCGTCTCGACACTCGCATCGAGCGCGCGCAGCGCCACGCCGACGTCGCTCGGCTGCGTCGCGATGCACGCATCGCTGGCACCGATGACGGCCAGGATGCGGTTGAACCCGCCGATCGCCGCGCAGCCGCTGCCGGGCTGGCGCTTGTTGCACGGCTGGTTGGTGTCGTAGAAATAGGGGCAGCGCGTGCGCTGGAGGATGTTGCCGCCCATCGTCGCCTTGTTGCGGAGTTGCCCCGAAGCGCCCGCGACGAGCGCGCGCGAGACGAGACCATAGTCGCGACGGACGCGCGCGTCGGATGCGAGGTCGGTGTTGCGCACCATCGCGCCGATGCGCAGCCCGCCCTCAGGCGTCGGCTCGATCTTGTCGAGCGCGAGGCGGCTGATGTCGATCAGATGTCCGGGCGTTTTCGATCTCGAGCTTCATGAGGTCGAGCAGGTTGGTGCCGCCGGCGATG
>JACDQN010000201.1 GCA_015657575.1 Sphingopyxis sp. | reverse complement strand
CGCCAACCCGTTGGGGCGGCGGCGTTTTTAATGGTGGGCGTGGCAAGGATTGAACTTGCGACCCCTGCGATGTCAACACAGTGCTCTACCACTGAGCTACACGCCCATCCCTTGGGGTGACGCGCCCCCTAATCGGCTCTGCGCGGCTTGGCAAGCCCTTCGCGCAAAGATGCGTCCTTATTGTTGGTGCGACCGATCGGCGCGCCCGAACATCGTATCGACCTCGCGCACCAGATCTTTGAGGTGAAAGGGTTTCGACAGCAGCTTCGCCTGCGGCACATTTTCCTCGGCGCGCAGCGACACGGCGGCAAAGCCGGTGATGAACATCACCTGCGTCTGCGGCGCGACCTTTGCGGTGTGCTGAGCCAGTTCGATCCCGTCCATCTCGGGCATCACGATGTCGGAGAGGAGCAGGTCGAACGTACCCGAATCGATGTAGGGCACTGCGGCGGTGCCGCGATCGACCGCGGTTACATGATAGCCGGCACCGGTCAGCGCCCGCGCCAGATACTCGCGCATCACATCATCGTCTTCGGCGAGCAAAATGCGAATCATCTTGTAATCTGTTCCCTGGTCCCGCGGGCGCGCCGTGTTCCGTGCGGCCGCCCCCGTTGTAACGTAGATCAATCCTATAGCGCGAGAGATTTAACAAATTGCCGCGGCGCTGGATTCGCCGCCGATTTTTTGGCACCGATAGCCGATGCCGCGCCGCGCCTCTCCCTCCGCCGCCGTCGCCATCCATCGGCCCGACGCCCGGACTCCTGTCATCGTGTCCGTACCGCATGCGGGGCGCATCTATCCGCCCGAAATATTGACGGCGGCGCGGGTGTCTCGGCACGATCTCGAGCGCCTCGAGGACAGTTGGTGCGACCGGATCGCGCGCGATGCTACGGCGGCGGGTGCCGTTCTGGTCGAGGCGCTGTGGGCGCGCGCCGTCGCCGATTGCAATCGCGGCGAGGGCCAGATGGCGCCCGCCGAAGTCGCGCCGCTGCTCCGCTCGCAGTTCGCCGCGCCGGGTCGGAAGGAGCGCGCGGGCCTCGGCGTCATCCCGACCCGTCTTGCGCACTGCGGCAGCTTGTGGAGCCGGCCGATCGATCGCGCCGCGCTGCACTGGCGGCTCGAATCGCTCCACCGACCCTATCATCTCGCGCTCGCCGAGGAGTTGGCGGCGGCGCGCGACCGTTTCGGCCATGCGGTGCTGATCGACCTGCACAGCATGCCATCGATTCCATTCGGGCAAACGGGCCATGGTGCGCGCATCGTCGTCGGTGATCATTATGGTGGCAGTGCGCACGGCTGGCTCGTCGAACGCGTGATGGAGATCGCCGGGCGCCTCGATGTACGCGTTACGCGTAACCAGCCCTATGCGGGCGGTCATATCGTTCGAACTCATGGTCAGCCGGATCGTGGCATCCATGCGGTGCAGATCGAAATCGACCGCGGCCTCTACCTTACGCCCGCGCGGACGCCCGACGAGGACAAGGTCGCCATGCTGGCCCGCTGGTTTGCCGAGCTTGTCGAGGTGGCGGCGAGCGTGGGACCCGGCGCGGATTCGCTGCCGCAGGCTGCCGAATAAAAAACCACCTCGTACCGAAGTACGAGGTGGCCAGGGTCCAGGGAGGACGTGCCCACGTCAGGGACGGGACACTCGCCATGGTGGAAAGGGGG
>JACDQN010000024.1 GCA_015657575.1 Sphingopyxis sp. | reverse complement strand
GTTCCCGCCGCGGCGCAGGATGTTGCGATCACCAACGCAAAGCTCGTCATCGGCGACGGCAGCGCGCCGATCGAGGGCGGCACCGTCGTCGTGCGCGGCGGCAAGGTCGTCGCGGCGGGTGCCGGCGTCGCCGTCCCCGCGGGCATCGAGCGCGTCGATGCGCAGGGCAAATATGTGACGCCGGGGATCGTCGCGGCGTTCAGCCGCGTCGGGCTGACCGAGGTCGATGCCGTCACCGGCACCAACGACCGGTCGGCGGCGCGCACGCGCTTTTCGGCGGGGCTCGACATCGCGCCCGCGCTCAATCCGATGGGCTCGCCCGTGGCGGTCAACCGGGCGTCAGGCGTTACGCGCGCCATCGTCGCACCGGGGAGCAGCAGCAATCTATTCGCCGGGCAGGGCGCGGTCGTCGACCTTGCCGACGATATGGACATGGTGACCAAGCCGCGCGCGCTGCAATATGTCGCGTTCGGCGAGGATGGATCGGCGAAGGCGGGCGGCAGCCGCGCCGCGACCTTCCTGCTGTTCCGCGAACAATTGCTCGCGGCGCGCAGCTATACCCGCAATCCCGCCTCGCTCGCCGAATGGGGCAATGATGCGATGATCCAGCGCGCCGATGCAGAGGCGTTGGTGCGCGTGATCGACGGCACGACGCCACTGTTCGTGCGCGTCGATCGTGCGGCGGATATCGTCAATGTGCTGAAACTGAAGGGCGAATTCCCTGCGTTGAAGCTGGTGTTGGTTGGTGCGACCGACGGCTGGCTCGTCGCGCGCGACATTGCGGCGGCGCGGGTGCCGGTGCTGCTGTCGCCGCTCAGCGACTTGCCCGACAGCTTCGAGCGGCTTGGCGCGACGCAGTCGAACGCCGGACGGCTGAAGGCTGCGGGTGTCGATGTGTCGGTCGGCGTGTTCGACGACGATGATGCCCACAAGATGGGCTATGCGACGCAATATGCCGGCAATCTGGTCGGGCTGACGCGCGTTCCGGGAGCGAGCGGGCTCAGCTGGGATCAGGCTTTCGCCTCGATCAGCAGCGCACCCGCGCGCGCCGTCGGCATGGAGGGCAGCATCGGCTCGCTCCGCGCCGGACGCGTCGGCGACGTGGTGATCTGGGACGACGATCCGCTCGAACTCGGCAGCCGCCCGACCGCGGTGTGGATCGACGGCAAGCGCCAGTCGCTGACCACCCGGCAGGACCGCCTGCGCGACCGTTATGCGACGCCGCAGGAAGGGGCATTGCCCAAGGCTTACGACCGGTAGGATCGGGCAGGCGGCTTGCCGCCTGCCGCGCCGTCCCCCTCATGTTTACGCTGTTATCTTTGCCGGCCCGATGTTATCACTGAAAACATCTTGAGTCGGTCGGGCTCCGGGCCGACGGCCGATAGCGGAAATTTGAGGGGAGGGACGACCCATGCAACCGATGTCGCTTTTGATCACGACTTGCGTCCTGTTCGTCGGGACGCATCTTTTGCTGTCGCATCCGCTGCGCGACGGGCTCGCCGGGCGGATCGGCGAGCGCGGATTTCAGATCGCCTATTCGATCGTGGCGATCGCACCTTCATCATGGTCGTGCAGGCGTGGCGCGGAATGCCGCCCGAACCGCCATTGTGGACGGTTGGTGACGGGCTGTGGATTCTCGCAACCCTCCTTGTGCTGTTCGCGAGCATCCTTTTCATGGGGTCGCTGATCGGCAATCCGGCACTGGCCGCTCCGGGCGCGGAAAAGGCGGCCGCGGCTGCACCCCGCGGCGTGTTCGCGATCACGCGCCATCCGATGATGTGGGGTTTCGCGCTTTGGGCCGTCGCGCACGTGATGGTGATGCCGACGCCGGCGCAGATCGTGCTGTCGGCGACGATCATCTTTCTCGCGCTCGTCGGATCGGCAGGTCAGGACGCGAAGAAGGCACGGCTGATGGGCGATGCCTGGCGCGGCTGGGCGGCGCGGACGAGCTTTATGCCCTACGCGGGGCAGCTTTCGGGCAAATCGTCGTGGAGCGAGGCGATCCCGCGGCCGCATGCGCTGCTGGGCGGAATATTGCTTTGGATTGCTGCGACATGGGCGCATGGTGCGCTGGGGTTTATGGTCGCCGGAGTCTGGCGCTGGGTCGGTTAGGAGCGGGATGAACGCGGTCACGCATCTCAACGACCTGTCCTTGCGGTTGCTGGGCCGCGCGTTCGACCAGCTCGATGTCGAAGAGAGGCGCGTGGTCGAGGCGATCGCCGCGCGCGCGCCCAGCAGCCGCGACGCGGCCGAAATCGGCGATGCGCAGTCGAGCACCGGCGACCGGCTCGCCGACAGGGTCGCGGCGGTCGGCGGCTCTTGGGGCTTCATCATCGTCTTCACGCTGGTGCTGCTCGGGTGGATGCTGCTCAATTCGGAGGTGCTGGCGCGGTTCGGGCTGGCATTCGATCCCTATCCGTTCATTTTCCTGAATCTGATGCTGTCGACCCTCGCCGCGGTGCAGGCGCCGATCATCATGATGAGCCAGAACCGGCAAGCGGCGAAGGACCGGCTGACCGCGAGCGTCGATTACGAGATCAACCTGCGCGCCGAGCTGGAGATCATGCGGCTGCACGAAAAGCTCGACCAGATGCGGATCAGCGAACTGGCGGCGAAGGTGGATGAACTGTGCGCGCGGATGGATGGTAAGGGCTGACGCGTCGGTTTTGGGGTGGGGAACTGGCGTATCCCTCCCCTCCCGCTTGCGGGAGGGGCTGGGGTGCAGCAACGTCGCGATGGCCCACCCGCTGCGACTAGGGCGCAAGCGCCCAAGTCTCGCTGCCCCTCCCGCAAGCGAGAGGG
>JACDQN010000200.1 GCA_015657575.1 Sphingopyxis sp. | reverse complement strand
GGCATCGAGGTGACGCTTCAGTCGGAAAACGGCATGCTCGGCATCGGCCCGTTCCCGTTGGAGGGCGAAGAGGATGCGGACCTGATCAACGCGGGCAAGCAGACGATCAGCGAAGTGCCGCAGTCGGCCTATTTTTCGTCGTCGGACAGCTTTGCGATGATCCGCGGCGGGCATATTGACCTCACCGTATTGGGCGCGATGGAGATCGCCGAGAATGGCGACATCGCCAACTGGATGATCCCTGGCAAGATGATCAAGGGCATGGGCGGCGCGATGGACCTCGTCGCCGGCGTGAAGAAGATCATCGTCGTGATGGAGCATGTTGCCAAGGACGGCAGCCCGAAATTCATCCCCGAATGCACGCTGCCGCTGACGGGAAAGAATGTCGTCGACATGATCATTACCGACCTTGCGGTGTTCCGGCGCGACGACCACGACAGCCCGTTCCGGCTGATCGAACTCGCGCCGGGGGCGACGGCCGAGGAAATCGCCGAAAAGACGACGGCGCATTATATTGCATAATGTCGCGGCCAACCCCGGCACCCACCTGGCTGATCGTCGGCGGGTGGCTGTCGGTATTGGCCGCGCTGCTCCATATCGCCTGCATCCTCGGCGGGCCCGAATGGTATCGTTTCTTCGGCGCGGGCGAGGGCATGGCACGTGCAGCGGCGCGCGGCGACTTGCGGCCGACGCTGATCACGCTCGCCATCGGCACGGTCCTGCTGATCTGGGCGGGCCTATGCCTTTTCGGGCGCCGGCTTGCTTGTGCGCCTGCCCTTGCTGCGAACCGGACTGATCGTCATCACCTCGATCTATCTGCTGCGCGCGATCCTCTTCGTGCCGCTCCATGTCTGGCGGCCACACCACAGCGACGCTTTCGCCATCTGGTCGTCGCTGATCGTGCTTGTCTATGGCACGGTTTATGCGGCCGGAACCTTCAGGGCCTGGCGCTATCTCGCCCCCTGACCCCTACGCGGGGGTGACGGCAATCAAAGTCGCGGCTAAGACAGCCGCCACATAATGGTCGCAATCCAGTTACGAGTTTCATGAAGCGCGTTCTTTCCATTTTGATCGCCGCCGCCGCGCTGGGGTTGGCCGGCTGGTTCGGCATTCACGCCTTTGGCGGAAGTCACCCCCTTGCCAGCATTCCGATCCCGATCAAGGCGCCGGAGAATCTGCCCGACACCCCCGCCGAATGGCGCGGCCGGATCGATTATCGCGCGCTCGATCGGCAACTCGCCGACCTGTCACAACGGCCCGAAATGGCGGGGCTCGCGGTGGCTGTCGTCGAAGACGGCAAACTGACCTTCGTGCGCACCTATGGCGTCGCCGATGCGTCGACCGGGGCGCCGGTCACGCCGCATACCTTGTTCCGCTGGGCCTCGGTTTCCAAGACAGCGACGGGCGCGCTGGCCGCGGCGCTGGCCCGGGATGGCGCCGTCGATCTGGAACGGCCGATCACCAACTGGCGCACGTCGCTGCGCCTGCCGGGGGGTGCCGAGGAGCGAGTGACGCTGGGCGATCTGCTCGCACAGCGCACCGGCCTCACCAAGAACGCCTATGACGAAAAGCTGGAGGAAGGACAGAGCCCCGCGCTGCTGCGCGCGAGCTTGGCCGGCGCGCCGCTGCAATGCGAACCCGGCACCTGCCACACCTATCAGAATATCGCCTTCGACGCCGCGAGCGAGATATTGGGCGAGGCAGCGAACGCGCTTTTCCCCGACGCGGTCGAAGCGCGATTCTTCCGTCCGCTCGGCATGGTCAGCGCCGGCTATGGCATGGAGCGGCTCACCGGCGCCAAGGACTGGGCGAAGCCGCATCGCGGCACGCAGGTCCGCCCGGTCAAGGAGGCCTATTGGCGCGTTCCCGCTGCGGCGGGCGTCGAAAGCGATGTCGTCGATTTCGCGACCTGGATGCAGGCGATGATGGGAAGCCGGCCCGACGTGCTGCCGGAACCGGTGCTGCAAATCGCCCACCAGCCGCGCGTGCGCACCGACCGGCTTTACGGCAGCGCGCTGCGTCAGGCGAACAGCGATGCATCCTATGGACTCGGCTGGCGGAACTTCACCTATGGCGGCCTCCGTCTCGCAGGTCATTCGGGGGCGGTGTCGGGCTACCGCGCGACGATGATCTTCGAACCCGCGACACGCACCGGCGTGGTCGCGATGTGGAACAGCGACTGGGGCTTCCCCTTCCGCATCCCGTTCGCCGCGATCGACAGCTATCACGGGCGGGCGGATGCGCGCTGGCTCGACCTAGGCGAGCTGCCGCCGGTGACGGGCGGCGCAGCGGGGACGGGGACGGTAACGCTGAAAGAGTAAGACGCGGCCGCTCGATCCGTCGCCTGTATCAGGCGCACGCGTCCAGGGCAGAGTTGGGGCGAGAGGGAGAATCGGATATGCGCGTGCTGCTGACCGGATCGTCGGGCTGGCTCGGGCGCCACCTCGCGCCGCTGCTCGCCGAAAACGGCCATGAGGTCACCGGGCTCGACATCGTGCCGGGAACGCACACGCGGGTAATCGGCACGGTCGCCGACCGTGCGTTGGTCGACCGAACGATGGGCGAATATGGCATCGAAGCGATCGTCCATGGCGGCGCGCTGCACAAGCCCGATATCGTCCGCTATTCGCGGCAGGCTTTTATCGACGTCAATGTCACGGGCACGCTGAACCTGGTCGAAGCGGCGGTCGCGGCCGGCAACGACCGTTTCCTCTTCACCTCGACCACCTCGCTGATGGTGCGTGCCGATGTGCGCGAAGGCGCCGGCCCAGCGGGCGCGTGGTGGATGGACGAGGATTTCGCGCCCGTAGAGCCGCGCAACATCTATGGCATCACCAAGCTGGCCGCCGAACAGGCGCTGCGGCTCATCCACCGCGAGCATGGGATTCATGTCGCGATCCTGCGCACCGGGCGCTTCTTTCCCGAGGATGACGACACGCATGCGGTGCCGAGCGGCCCGAACCTGAAAGCGAACGAACTGCTCAACCGCCGCCTGACCGTCGAGGATGCCGCCGCAGCGCATCTGGCCGCGCTGGACGCCGCGCCGCAGATCGGCTGCGACACCTTCATCCTCTCGGCCCCGCCGCCGTTCGCGCGCGAGGAGGCCGGGGAGCTGGCGTGCGACGCCCGCGCGGTGATCGCGCGGCACCATCCGGATGCGGCCGAGCTTTATGCCGCCAAGGGCTGGGTGCTGCCGGAGACCATCGACCGCGTCTACGACCCGTCGCGCGCCGAGCGCCGCTTCGGCTGGCGGGCGAAGACCGATTTCGGCAGGGTATTGGCGGCGCTCCGCGAGGGCAGCACCCTGCCCTTCGCGCACGACCCGAACTACACCTCCCCCATCATCTCCCAGGAGCGCGAAGCATGTATGTGCTGATCACCGCCAATCGCAATTATTCGAGCTGGTCGCTGCGGCCGTGGGTGCTGATGCGCGCGCTGGGCCTGTCGTTCGAGGACCGGATCGAGCCCTTCGCCAAGCCGGTGAATTACGAGGCGTTCCGCAGCTTCTCCCCGACGGGCCAAGTTCCGGCGTTGCTGCACGAAGGGCGCACCATCTACGATTCGCTCGGCATCACGCTCTATCTGGCCGACCGGCACGCGGGCGTGTGGCCAAAGGATGTCAGCGCGCGCGCCTGGGCGCAGTGCGCGACGGCGGAGATGCACAGCGGCTTTTCCGCGCTGCGCAACGATTGCACGATGAATGTCGGGGTGCGCGTGACGCCGAAACCGATGTCCGACGCGCTGCGCAGCAACGTCACGCGCATCCGCGAGCTGTTGGAGGAAGGGCTGACGAAGTTCGGGGGGGCCGTGGCTGGCGGGCGCGGACTTTTCGGCGGTCGACGCCTTTTACGCACCGGTCGCCTTCCGCATCCGCACCTATGGCCTCGACGTCGGCGGCGGGCAGGCGTGGGTCGACCATATCCTGTCGCATCCCGCGATGCTCGAATGGGAGCGGCAGGCGCTGCTCGAAGAATGGCGCGAGGAGAGCCATGAAGCCGAACTCGCGGCGGCCGGGATGATTACGGCCGATTACCGGACGGGCTGACAAACCGTCGCCCCCGCGAAGGAGGGGGTCCGCTATCGAGGTTGCGCGAGGTGCCAGCGGCCGCGTCCAGAGGCACGTGACTCTGGTCGCCCTTCGCGGGGGCGACGATCAGTCCGCCAAGGCTTCGCGGACTACCGCGATCCCCGCTTCGCGCTGCGCTTTGAGTTCGGCCTTCAGCGTCGCCGGGTCGCGCGCGAAGACAAAGCCGAAGCTCACCCCGCCCTCCTTGCCGATCGTCGCATGGTGGAGCTTGTGCGCCTGCACCAGCCGCTTGGCATAACCGCGCCGCGGGACCCAGCGGAAATAGCGCTGATGGACCAGCCCGTCGTGCACCAGCGTATAGATGATGCCATAGAAGAGGACGCCGAGCCCGATCCACGTCCCGGGCTCCCACGCCGACGCGCCCAGAATCATCGGGCTGCCCGAAGCGAACATCGCAATGCTGAGCGCCGCGCCGAAAAGCGCGAAGCGGTCGTTCTTTCCAGCAGCTTGTCGTGCGGCTCGTGATGGTCGCGGTGCCAGGCCCAGCCGAAGCCGTGCATGATATATTTGTGGCTCGCCCAGGCGACGAATTCCATCACCACGACGGTGGCGAGAATGAGCGCGAGGATGGCGAGCGTCGACATGAGTTCGATTATAGGCCGGTTGCTTTCGCTAGGCCACCTCTCCCTCGTCATCCCGGCGAAGGTCGGGATATCGCCCTTGCGTTCTTGCGATCGGGTGGGATCCGGCCTTCACCGGGATGACGAAGAATAGGTAGGCCGCCTCATAAGGAACGCCGCGACCGAAAATTGCGTTTTTGCGTCCCACTCGCTTGCATTGTTATGCGAGCGGCTTAAGTGGACGGCATGACCCGGCCCCGCACCCTTTATGAGAAAATCTGGGACGCGCATGTCGTCGAACAGCGCCCCGACGGTACCTCGCTGATCTTCATCGACCGCCACCTCGTCCATGAAGTCACCAGCCCGCAGGCGTTCGCCGGGCTTCGCGCGAGCGGGCGCACGGTGCGTCGCCCCGATCTGACGCTTGCGGTGCCCGACCACAATCTGCCGACCACCGCGCGCAAGGATGCGGCGGGCAATCGCCTGCCGATCGCCGACGCCGAAAGCGCGGCACAATTGGCGGCGCTCGAGAAGAACGCCCCCGAATTCGGCATCCGCTATATCGACGCGGTCGCGCCCGAGCAGGGCATCGTTCATGTCGTCGGCCCCGAGCAGGGCTTTTCGCTGCCCGGCACGACGATCGTCTGCGGCGACAGCCACACCGCGTGCCACGGCGGCATCGGCGCGCTCGCCTTCGGGATCGGGACGAGCGAGGTCGAGCATGTGCTGGCGACGCAGACGCTGTTGCTCCAGCCGTCGAAGACGATGGAGGTGCGCGTCGAGGGCGAGGTCGGCCCAGGTGTGACCGCGAAGGATATCATCCTCCACATCATCAGCGTCACCGGCGCGCCGGCGGCACCGGTCATGTCGTCGAATATACGGGCAGCGCGATCCGCGCGCTGTCGGTCGAGGGCCGCCTGACGGTCAGCAACATGGCGATCGAGGGCGGCGCGCGCGCCGGACTGATCGCGCCCGACGAGACGACGTTCGCTTATCTGAAGGGCCGCCCCTATGCGCCGAAGGGTGCCGACTGGGATGCCGCGGTCGAATATTGGAGCGGCCTGGCGACCGATGCGGGCGCGACCTATGACAAGGTCGTAATCATCGACGCCGCCGACATCGCGCCGAGCGTGACCTGGGGCACCAGCCCCGAGGATGTCGTGCCGATCACCGGCGTCGTTCCCGACCCCGCCAGCTTCGCCGACCCGTCGAAGCAGGCCGCCGCCGCCAAGTCGCTCGCCTATATGGGCCTCGAGCCCGGCACGCGGATGCAGGACGTGCCGATCGAGAATATCTTCATCGGCAGCTGCACCAACAGCCGCATCGAGGACATGCGCGCCGCCGCGGCGATCGTGAAGGGTCGCAAGAAGGCCGACAATGTCAAATGGGCGATCGTCGTCCCCGGATCGGGCCTGGTGAAGGCGCAGGCCGAGGCCGAGGGGCTCGACCGCATCTTCACCGATGCCGGCCTCGAATGGCGCGAACCCGGCTGTTCGGCGTGCCTCGCGATGAACCCCGACAAGGTGCCGCGGGCGAACGCTGCGCCTCGACCAGCAACCGCAACTTCGT
>JACDQN010000199.1 GCA_015657575.1 Sphingopyxis sp. | reverse complement strand
ATGGTCCCCGGCATCGAAGGAGGCATGTCGCGCTACGGCGCCGAAGTCATGCCGATCTACGACGCCGCGATGCGTCACAAGGCCGACGGCACCCCGCTCGTCGTCATCGCGGGCAAGGAATATGGCACCGGCTCGTCGCGCGACTGGGCGGCGAAGGGCACGAACCTGCTCGGCGTGCGCGCGGTGATCGTCGAGAGCTTCGAGCGCATCCACCGCTCGAACCTCGTCGGCATGGGCGTACTGCCGCTCCAGTTCCTCGAAGGCCAGAGCCGCGAGACGCTGGGCCTGACCGGCGACGACCAGTTCACCATCACCGGCGTAGCGGACCTCAAGCCGCGCCAGACCGTCACCGTGAACGTCACCCGCCCCGACGGTTCGACCTTCGCCTTCGACACGCTCTGCCGCATCGATACCGCGAACGAGGTCGAATATTATATGAACGGCGGCATCCTGCACTATGTGCTGCGCAAGCTGGCGGCCTGACACTGCGCACTGCTGATGCCATGAGCGCCCGCCCCCTCGCCGGGGCGGGCGTTTTCATTGGGAAGAGGATGATATGAGCGTCGAAATCATGGTGATCGAAGCGATCGGCTGGGCCGCCGCGGCGCTGATCCTTGCCGCTTACATCTTGCTCTCGCTCGGCAAGCTGGAGGGGCGCAGCTACACCTATCAATGGATGAACGTCATCGGCGCCGGCGGTTTCATCATCAACTCGGGCTACAACGGCGCGATCCCGTCGGCCGCGCTCAACGTCGTCTGGGCCGCGATGGGCCTGTTCACGCTGTGGAGCGTCGCCCGCGCCCGCCGCAGTCGCCGCGACAGGACCTGAGTATCGTCTACGCGTCGATCGTCGGCAGCCCGTCCATGATCGCCGTCAGCGCCAGCGCGTTCTCGCGCTCCATCGCGCTGTGCCCCGCGTTGGTGACGACATAGGTCGCCGGCTCGGCGCCCGCGCCGCGCAGCGCTTCGACCAGCCGCGACGCCTGCGTCAGCGGGCATACCTGATCGAACCGGCCATGGACGATATGCACGGGAATCGAGGCCAGGATATCGGCGTTGTCAAGCAGATGCCCCGGCTCGATGAACAGATTGTTCGCGAAATAATGCGCCTCGATCTGCGCGAAACAGAGCGCGAAATCGGCTTCGCCGAATTTGCCCGTCGCGCCCGATTCGGGGATCATGTTCGAAATCACCCCCTCCCATAGCGACCAGGTGAGTGCTGCATGAAGCTGGCGCTCGCGCTCCGCCGCGTTCGCGGGAACCATGTCGAAGATCGCCTTGTACGACGCCATGACATTGCCCCGCTCCGCAGGCGTCAGCACCGACAGCAACGCCGCCCATTCGTCGGGATAATGGATATAGGCGCCGGGCGCGGTCAGCGCATAGGGCGCGTCGGCAAAGGTCGCGGCATTGCCCTGATAGAGATATTCCAGATCCTCAGGCGCACCGAGGAAGATGCCGCGCAGGATCAGGCTCGCGCAATGCTGAGGAAAAGCGATGGCATAGGCCATGGCCAGCGTGCTGCCCCAACTCCCGCCGAAGACATGCATCCGCCCTTCGATGCCGAGCGCGTCGCGGAGCTTATTGATGTCCGCGATCAGATCGGCCGTCGTGTTCTTGCGCAGCGCGACCGCCGGGCCCGCCGAGGCGACCGTGGGCGCGCTCTTGCCGCAACCGCGCTGATCGAACAGGATCACGCGGTAACGCGCCGGATCGAAGAAGCGCGCCATGTCGGGCGCGCAGGCGCCGCCCGGCCCGCCGTGCAGGAACATCACCGGCTCGCCCGCCCGATTGCCATACTCCTCCCAATAGAGGTGGTGATCGGGATCGCTGTCGACCTTCAAGAGCCCGCTGTTGAGGGGTTCCGCGGCCGGATAAACCCACGCATTTGCGATCTTGCTCGACGCCTGAAGCCGCGAGAAATCCATCGTCATTTCCCTTCGATCGCGAGCAGTTCGACGGTGAACAGCAAGGTCGCGCCGCCGGGAATCGGTCCGCGGCCGTCCGCCCCATAGGCCAGCATATAGGGGATGGCGAACTCGACCTTGTCGCCGACGCCCATATATTGAACGCCCTCGGTCCAGCCCTTGATCACGCGATTCAGCGGAAAGGTTGCGGGCTCGCCGCGCTTCACCGAACTGTCGAACTCGCTGCCGTCGGTGAAGGTACCAACATAATGTACGGTCACATTGTCCGTCGGCCCCGGGCGCGGTCCGCTGCCATCGCCCGCGACGCCGGCGCCAGCGCAGTCCGCTCGGCATCACATACCATCCCTTGTCGGCGCTCCGTTCGACCAGCGCAGAAATCTGGCGGTTGAGCCAGGCGGTGCCCTGCGGCTGCGCCGGCTCGGCGGGCTGCGCCATGACGGGAGCTGCGAAAGCGAGGACGGCGACAGCGGCAAGGGACGGCAGCAAGCGCGAAGCGGTGGTGAACATGGTCTCTCCTGAAAAGGCTCGCCGCATAGACGCATTTGCGGCGGCGAGTGCAATCCCGTTTTGCGGGAGCCGGAGAGAAAGAGATCGGGAAAAACGCCTTGGCCGCAGAAACAAATCAGGGCGGCCCTGTATCAGGTACCGCCCCAGTTAGTGGATCCGTCGGGAGAGGGAGAGGACGGATCGGAGATTGGTGCCCTAAGGGCTGGTGATTAGTTCGAAGCCATCTTGGCGCCGGTGTCGGCTTCGGCAACGCCGGCAACCTTCAGCGCGGCGCGGAACTGCTTGGCCGCGGCGCGTTCGTTGCCCGCTTCGCACAGCTTCTTGCCGGTCGAAACAAAGCGCTTGGCGCTGGCCTGCTTCGAACCTTCGACGCCGGTGGCGGCGACATGGGCCTGTTCGGCCAGACCCGCGCAGCGATAGTCGCTACCCGACTGGGCATAGGCCGGCGAGGTCGAAGCCATCAGGCCGGTGAAAGCGAGAGCCGAGGCCGCGACGATCGCGAAAGCCGAGGGAAAGTGGCGGAAAGAGGAGAGCTGATAGGACATGGGAGAGGTTTCCTTTCGTTTCGTTGTGCAACCTTTTTAGGCGCGGTTGCGCAAATAGATAATCCTCTATAATCTGCAAGTGCTTTGAAGCAGGATTTAACAATCCCTCATGGGGCGCTCGACGGGATCGAAGCCTTCCTGCGTGTCGCGGAAAGGCGCAGCTTTTCCGCTGCTGCCGCCGATCTCGGCGTCTCGCCCTCCGCCATCAGCCAGACTGTGAAGGCCCTCGAAGCGCGCGTCGGTGCTCCTCTTTTCATGCGCACCACGCGCAGCGTCGGCCTCACCCAGGCCGGCGAGATGTTCCTCGAACGCGCGGCGCCGGCCTACAGCGGACTTGCCGACGCCTATGAAGCAGCGCGCAATCTCGGCAACCGGCCGGCAGGGCGCCTGCGCATCAATCTGATGCGCGGTGCGGTGCAGCCGCTGTTCGAGCCGATCATCGCGGGCTTCTGCGAGACCTATCCCGACATCGAGCTCGAAATCTATGCCGACGACGCGCTGTCGGACCTCAGTGCAGGAGGGTTCGACGCGGGCGTACGCATGGGGGAATCGCTCGACGCCGATGTGATTGCGGTGCGCCTGACCGGCCCGTTCCGCTTCGTTGTCGCCGCGGCACCCGGATATCTCGACAAGCACGGCCGGCCGGAAACGCCCGACGATCTGCGCAATCATCGCTGCATCCGATTTCGGCTGGCGACCGGCGCGCTGATGCCCTGGACGTTCGAAAAGGGGAACCGCGAATTCGACATCGGCGTGTCGGGACCCGTTATCGTCAACGACTGGCTCGCGGCGCTCGTCGCCATCCGGACCGGCGTCGCGATGGGCATGATGGCCGAACCGATGGCCAAGGCGATGGTCGAGGCGGGCGAGCTCGAACTGGTGCTCACCGACTATGCCGCCGCCACCTCAGGCCTTTTCCTCTATTATCCCGGCCGAAAGCAGGTGATGCCCAAGCTGCGCGCCTTCATCGACTATGTACGCGAATATCTTCCCGACGAAATCGCCAGCTGACTTGCGACGCACATGTTCGACCCGCCGCGCAAACTATTCCCTTCGCCGGGCGCAGAAAAAATGCACTGGTGCCGCCGCGGGATTCGGGGCAGCAAGTTGTCAACCAAAACAATTGGGATGATTTCATGATCGATCTGGCGGCTATCGATTTTTCCGCGCTCCTCCCCTTCATCCTGATCGGTTTCGCCGCCCAGCTCGTCGATGGCGCGCTCGGCATGGCATTCGGCGTCATCTGCAACACCTTACTCGTGGCTGTGCTCGGCGTGCCGCCCGCAACCGCGTCGGCGCGCATCCATGTCGTGGAGATTTTCACGACCGGCGCCTCCGGCCTCAGCCATTTGTTCCACCGCAATATCGACTGGCCGCTTTTCTGGCGCCTGCTCATACCCGGTGTCATCGGCGGCGTTCTTGGAGCCTATGTCCTCACGTCGCTCCATGCCGATGTCGTAAAACCCTTCGTCCTTGGCTATCTGGTGCTGATCGGCGTCTGGCTGCTGATCCGCGGCCTGCTCTATCCGCCCAAGATCGCGAAGCCCAAGGTCGTGGCGCCGCTCGCGGTCGTCGGCGGCTTCCTCGATGCGGCCGGCGGCGGCGGCTGGGGTCCGGTGGTCACCTCGAACCTGCTCGTCCAGGGCGGCGAGCCGCGCAAGGTCGTCGGCACCGTCAACAGCGTCGAATTCTTCCTCGCCATCTCGGTGTCGATCGCCTTCGTCTGGCACCTTGGTTTCGACGATATTCTGGGGCCGACGCTCGGCCTGATTATCGGCGGCGTCGCTGCGGCACCGCTCGGCGCATTCCTCGCCAAGCGCTTCTCGCCGAAGCTGATGCTGGTGATGGTCGGCGTGATCCTGACGGCGACCAGCCTGTTCGGCCTGTACCGTGCGCTGATGTAGGGAAGGACGGCTTGCGAAAGCCGCCCCTCTTCAAGTCGCGGGTTTGGTGACGTCGATCTTTTCGACCCATTCGGGATAGAAGCTCGGCTCGCGCGCCGACCAGCCGGGCGCAGTCGCGGCGGCTTCGCT
>JACDQN010000198.1 GCA_015657575.1 Sphingopyxis sp. | reverse complement strand
GCATCACCTGCCGGTCCGACGGCGGCACCGCCGCAGCCGCGGGATGGCAGCGCACCCCGTCGCGTCAATGGACCCAAATTCAAGGGCAGGCGCGCGACTGACGGCGAACAGTCGGCGGTCACGCCGACCCGTCAGCGGAAGCGGCGTTTTACGCGCGAAGCGATGCCAGCCGCTGATCGACGATCGCCTCGGCGTCGGCGATGATCCGGTCGATCAATTGTTCGCAGGTCGGAATGTCGTGAATCAGGCCTTGAACCATGCCGGCCCAGAATACGCCCTTCGAAAGATCGCCGGTCACGAGCAGGTCACGGCCCGCCGCGCCCGCGACGAGTTCCCGTACGTCGCTGAACTGTGCGCCCGGCTGGGACAGGCGGCGCATTACTTCTTCGCTGACCTCGCTCTTGCCAACGCGTGCGGTGTTCTTGAAGCTGCGGAAGATCAGAAAGCTGCCGCGCTCGTCATTCTCGATATAAGCCTGCTTCACATTGTCGTGGATCGGCGCCTCGACCGTCGCGCAGAAGCGCGTGCCCATGTTGATGCCGTCGGCGCCGAGCGCCAGCGCCGCGACAAGCCCGCGACGGTCGCCGAAGCCGCCCGAGGCGAGCATCGGGATCTTCACCTTGTCCGCTGCGGCGGGGATCAGAATCAGGCCGGGGATGTCGTCTTCGCCAGGATGACCGGCGCATTCGAATCCATCGATCGAGATGATGTCGCATCCTGCGCGCTCGGCCGACAGCGCGTGGCGGACCGCGGTGCATTTGTGCAGGATGGTGACCCCATGCGATTTCAGCATCTCCCAGATTTCGCGCACCGCCGGCGTTCCTGCGGTCTCGACGATCTTGACCCCGCCATCGATGATCGCCTGCGCATAGCCCTTGTAATCGGGGGCGTTGATCGTCGGAAACACTGTCATGTTCACGCCGAAGGGCTTGTCGGTCATCGCGCGGCACCGTTCGATCTCGTCGCGGAGTGCCGTGGGGGAGGGCTGCGTCAGCGCCGTCAATATGCCCAGCCCGCCGGCATTCGACACCGCGCTTGCCAGCTCGGCATAGCCGACGCTTTGCATGCCGCCCTGAACGATCGGATGCTCGATACCCAGCATTTCGGTGATGCGTGTCTTGAAAGCCATGAATGTTCCATTCTGGCCCCGGCCGATCCCGGGACTGTTTGTTGACGGGGAGGAGCCGGACCGGGAGCCGCTGCCGGCGACCGTCTCATCGACCGGAATAAGGTTGGTTTCGCGCCGCTCTCAGGCGTCGCTCAGCCGGGCAGCAAGCTCGGCGATCTTCGATTGCGCCGTCCGAGACAGTGCGAGCAGAGGTGCGTCTCCTAACCCGATCGCTTCGGCCACTGCGGCGAGATGATGAACATCCTTCGGCATGTTGCTGCCGGGGCCGCTGATTTTGCGAAACGTGCGCGAGTCCGCGAGGATGGCGAGGCCATTGCTCGCGCCGGAGCTGAGTTTGATGACCTCGATAGCGACTTCGCGATCCATGCCGAGCTGCTCGGCGAGTTCGAGGGCGTCGATGCTGGCGACGACATTGGCGTAAGCCAGATTGTTGTTGAGCAGCTTGATCAGCTGCCCCGATCCAACGGGTCCAAGATGGGCGACGAGGCGCGCGAAGCTATTGAAGACCGGCCGGGCAATATCGAGCGCATCGCTCGTCCCCCCAACCATCACCGTCATCGTCCCGGCCTTTGCGCCGTTATGGCCGCCGCTGACCGGAGCGTCGAGGACATGTACTCCGCGCGCTCGCGCAGCCTTGTCGAGCCCGATCACCGTCTCGGGCAGCAGGGTGGAATGAATCGCCAGCACCGAACCCGGACGCATCGCATCCAGCAGCCCAGATTCGATCGTCACCTGCTCCACATCCCTGTCGTTGACGACGCAAATGCCGATAATGTCGCAGTCTGCGGCGAGCGCTGCAGGCGTCGCCGCGACTTTCGCCGCCGTATTGGACAATAGGGCGGTGCTGGCTTCGCGCCGTGCCCAGATCGTGAGGGGGTATCCGGCTTCAACGATCCGGCGTGCGATCGGCGCTCCCTGATCGCCCAGGCCGATGAACCCCGCTGTCGGCTTTTGTCCCATCCTATCTCTCCCTATTAAGTCGGTTCAGCGCAGGCGGAGCAGCCCTTCCTGGGCCACGCTCGCAACCAGTTTGCCTGCGCGATCAAATATTCTTCCGCGGCACAAAGCGCGGCCGCCGCCTGCCCAGGGGCTATCCAGCGAATAAAGCATCCAGTCGCTGAAATCGGGCTGCGCATGAAGCCAGAGGCTGTGATTGAGGCTGGCATTCTGGATCCGGGTGGTGGACCAATGAGTGCCGTGCGGGAGCAGGGCCGTGCTGAGCAACATCATGTCGGACACATAGGCGAGCACGGCACGGTGAAGCAGGCCATTGTCCGGCACGCTCGACTTGGGCTTGAACCAGAAATGCTGGATGGCCGGTTGCGGCACTGGCGAGACGAAATCGCGCGGCGTCACGGGCCTGAGTTCGATGGGCATGCTGCGCAGGGCGAATTCGCGAACCGCGCCGATCATGGCGCCCGCCTGTTCGCGCCGGATGTCTTCCTCGCTGCGGAGGTGTTCCGGCGGTGCGACATCCGGCATGTCTTCCTGGTGGGCAAAACCGGCTTCGGCGGGATGAAAGGAAGCGCCAAGCGTAAAGACCAGAACCTCCTCCTGGTACGCGGCGACCCTGCGCGACGAGAAGCTGGCGCCATCCCTGTCGCGTTCGACGCGAAACGCGATGGGGACTTCCGGCGGCCGGGACGCAGAAAATGACCATGGATCGAATGGGGTATGCGATCGGCGGCAACGGTGTGCGATGCAGCCGTCAGGGCCTGCGCGAAAATCTCACCGCCGAACAGGCGTTGCCACTTTTCAACGGGGAGCGCGGTCTGAAACCGGTCGGTGCCGGTCTCGTCCAATGTTAGCGACCGGATCAGCGCGGTCAGGGTGTCGCTGTCTTCCGCGGTCGCAGATCCGCCGCGAGCCTCGTTCGGGTGTTCACGCGCCAGGTTTCGATCCAGGTTTGTCATCGGCCGTCCATATCGTATCGGTGGAGGGGTGGGGGCCACCATGCTCGCCCCGCGGCGTGAGTGCACGTATATCGATTAGGCCAAATCCCTAGCCGGCGTTGCGCGGCTCGCATCAATCGGACAATCGCCGGGAAGATTTGGCGACCGATGGTGCCGAAGCCAGGCGTGGAGGAGCTGACCCGCCGCGCCATGACCGCTCGCGACTGACCGGAAGGATCGACCGTTTCCGAGCGGCCGATGTGGACGCCTGCTAGCGACCTTCGACATGAACATTTCCAACAAATCTTGAAAAAAGCGTCGCGCTATATGGCGCCTAATGCGCGACCATGCATCGCATTCATGATGCCTGGCCAGGCGTGCGGCGTTTCGCGTGCCTCGCCGAAAATCCACCCGGCGAGGGGTTGCGACCCGCGTTCGATCGCCATGTGCGCTGCAATCTTCGCGGTCCAACGCAGGCAATTCGGCATTGTGTGCTGGCGGCGGCGACGAAATGCGTCTTCCACGTCGCCACATTTGTGATACTCCTTCAATAATATCAGCACTCACCGAGACCAATGGAAAGGGTGCCTATGGGCGAGGGTATTTTAGGCGGAATTCGCATCGTCGAGATTGCCGGAGGACATGCGCTCTCGGTGACCGGTCTCCTGCTGGCAGAAGCAGGGGCCGAGGTGATCAAAGTCGAAGCTGACGCCGGCGCGCGCGGCTCTGCCTCGTTCGCAGTGTGGAATCGCAGCAAGAAAAGCGTTGGACTGGCTATCGAGGGGGAGGAGGCGCGCAGGTCGCTCGGTCGCCTCCTCAGGGCGGCCGACGTCGTTCTGACCGACTGGTCTGCGGATCGTCAACGCGGCGCCGGGTTGGACGAGGCGAGCATGGCGCGGCAGTATCCGCATCTTATACACGCGTCGATCGGAAGCTGGCCCGCAGACCATCCACTCGCCGATCGTCCCGTCGACGACACGCTTGTGCTCGCAGAATCGGGGTTGATGGACGAGCAGCGCGGGATCCGCGAGGGCCCTATCTATCTCCGCTTCCCTCTGGGCAGCTGGGGCGCCGCCTATCTCGCGGCCATCGGCGTCGTGGCGCGCCTGATCCAGGCGGGCAGGGGCGGCGGCGCGGGATCCGTGTCGACCAGTCTGGTGCAGGGCGCGCTTTTACCGGCGGCGATGCTCTGGCGCAGGGCGGAGCATGCGACGCAGGCCCTTGTCGACAGCATGGGCAAAGCCATGATTTCCCCGCAATTCGAATGTAGCGACGGCGTATGGATCCACGTCAAGGCGCCGCCAGACGACGCCCCGCTGATGCGCGCTGCGCTCGATGCCCTTGGACCGGCGCGCATCGAAGACCTTAACCGGGGATGGCCGAGCAATCATACGTGCATCAATTGGGGTGCCAACGCCCATGTGTTCAAGACTCGTCCGAGCGCTGAATGGCTGGCCGATCTGTGGGCATCGGATATTCCGGTGCAGGCCGACGTGCCGATGGGAGCCATTTACCGCGACGAACAGGCAATCGCGAACGGATATGTCATCGACGTCGAGGACCCGGACCTCGGGAGGACACAGCAACCAGGTGTGCCATGCAGCGTCGAACCACCGATGCGCGTGCAGTCGGCTGCACCGGCGTTTGGGACGACACCGATTTCGATCTGGGATGACGTGCCCGCGCCACGCCGCGAGCGTGCGGCCGATTGTCTCCCGCTCGAGGGCGTTCATATTGTCGACTTCGGTTCGTTCGTCGCAGGTCCGCTGGCACCGATGATTCTGGGCGATCTGGGTGCCGACATCATCAAGGTCGAGGGAACCGGGGGGTGACGTGATGCGCCGCGTGGAGGGGGGCCTTTCTCGGCGCGCAGCGAGGAAAACGGTCGCTCGCGCTCGATCTGAAGTCTCCGGACGCGGCCAATGTTGTCGAACGTCTCGTTCGGTGGGCGGATATCGTCCATCACAATATCCGCATGCCCGCCGCCCGGCGGATCGGGCTCGCCAGTGACCAGGTGATGGCCATCCGGCCCGATCTCATTTTCTGCCATGTGAGTTCCTATGGGCCTGTCGGCCCGCGCAAGGACTGGCCGGGTTACGACCAGCTCTTCCAGGCGCAATCGGGATGGGAGTTCGAGGGTGCGGGCGAGGGCAATCCGCCTATGTGGCACCGCTTCGGTATGATGGATCATCAAGCCGGCCTGGCGTCGGCGCTTGCGATGTCCCTCGCGCTTTATCACCGTGACCGGACCGGCGAGGGACAGGTGGCCGCGGGCTCGTTGCTCGGAGCCAGCATCCTGACGGTCAGCGAGACGATCGTTCTCGATGACGGAACACTGTCGCCTTTCCGTCGTCTCGACGCGCGCCAGCTTGGTGTTGGACCCGAACGCCGGCTTTATGCCGTGAAAGACGGCTGGATAGCGCTCGTCGCCGAAGGTGCAAGAGTATTTGACCGACTGTGCCTCTTGGCGGGCGCCGCAAATGCCGAAGCGCTGGAACCAATCCTGTCAGCTCAGTCGACCACGGCCGTGATCGCAATGGCAAACGCGGCAGGCGCCTTCGCGGTCGCTGCCCATACCGATCATCGCGACGCCTTTTTCGATGATCGCGACAATCGACGCCTCGGACTTGTTCAATCCTATCAGCACGGAAGGCTCGGTCGTCTGGAGATGCCGGGTGCCTTTCTGCATTTCGGTGCGCGCCCGGCGACGGGAGCGCTGCCGCCACCCGACGTTGGCGAACATAGCGTATCGGTGCTCGACGAAATCGGGCTGGCGGACGAAACCGCCGAGCTGGTTCGCGCGGGGGTGGTGCATGATGGTGCGCGCTAGGAGGCGCGCCCTCCGCTCGACCGGGGCGCGAATTTGCCATTGCGCGGAGTTATATATTAGGGCCTCATGTGAAGTCCGTCACGGCCTGCGATCCTTATCGCAGAGAAACGCGGTCAGCAGCGCGAGCGGGCGGTTTGCGTCGAAGCCGGACCGGTGCAAAACAGGGAAAATGAATCGTGTCCAGCGAAGCCTTGACTGAAAAAAAGCCGCGCAAACCCGACGGCGTGCCGGTTCGCCGGACGAATGCTGCTCGATCGAAGCGCGCGAAATCGGAGATCACGCGCTCGCGCCTATGTGCTGCGGCTGCCCGCCTGATCGAACAGAAGTCGCTCCGCATGATTACAGTGTCCGAACTGACGACCCTGGCCGGTGTTGCCCCCTCTACTTTCTATATTTATTTCGCCGACGTCGATGAGGTGGTGCTCGCCTTGCTCGAAGAGGCCACTGCAGAGATGCCCGACCTTGGTGCTTACGCTCGGGGCATTACACTAGAACGTCTCGAGACGAGCGTCCGCGAATTGGTGCACGAATATCTCGCATTTTGGGATAAATATTACGCCCTCTTGCGAATCCGCAACCTCGCTGCCGACGAGGGCGAAGCGCGGTTCAGGGACGCGCGCGGCAAGATGCTGGGTCCGCTTCTGTTCGCGCTGGCCGAAAAAATCGAGGAGATGCGCGGCGAGGACTTGAGCGCGCGAACTCCGCCCCTCGCGATTGCATCGGTCGTGTCGGGCTCGATGGAACGGCTTGCTTCGTTCATCCGCTTTCGCCACGCATCGCCCGATATGTCTCGCAGACGGCTGATCGACGCGGAGGTTTTCCTGATCTGCCAGCTCTTGGGGAAGGGCAAAGTCTAGCCGCCGTCTCCCGCCCCCGGGACGCGAACGCATAGCCGAGGCGCGCGGCCGGACGCCGTCATTGCGACGGGCCTCGGCGACGCTGCCTCCCGCGCTTTGCATCCGGGTTGGCATGGGACCGACCCACCGTACTTATGCTTTGTGAGCGTGGTGGGGCGAGACAATCCCCCCGGCGCGGAGCTTCATCGCAAGCTGCCCGGCGCCTATTGCATGGTCATGACCACCGGCCGTTCCTCCGACTCGCAAGGCGCTGCGCCGACGAAAGCTGCGTCGGCTCCCCCTGCGGGGCTCCATCGGATCATCCGATTGCACGCCATCGATGGTGAGGTTCGCGGTGCCCTGGAAGACGATTTTCATCATTTCCGGGTGCTGATCCGCCATGATGGCGCCCGGGTCACCAATGTCGAGGCGACGGCGCTCCGGCAGCCTTTTTCCCTCTGTGGCGCTGCCGGGGGCCGCCTTGATGAGCTAGTAGGTCAGCGCCTTCTACGCGATACCACGCAGTTCTTCAGGATTCACGACGCGCTGCTGCAATGCACGCACCAGTTCGACCTCGCCACGCTTGCGATCGCGCTTGCGGCGCGCGGTAGCAGTGCGAGGCATTACCATGCTTTCGTGGAAGACGGCGCCGCGGTCGAACAGCGGCGGGCCACCCTGCGGCGCGATGGCGAGACGGTCCTGCGCTGGGCTTTTCAGGACGGCGTCATTGAAGCCCCCGATCCGTATCGTGGGCACATGCTGGGACGCGGGTTCACTGCCTGGGCAGGGACGAGCCTCGATACCGACGATGCCGAGGCCGCATTGGTTTTGCGGCGCGCGATATTCATTTCCGGTGGGCGCGGCCGCACCGAAGAACTCGATCGGCAGCCGCATGCGGTCGCTCGCGGCGGTTGCTGGGTCCAGCAACCCGAGCGGGCCTCGCTGGCGATACGTGAGAGGGGCACGTCGCGCGATCACTCGGATCGACCTCATCAACTCACGGCCGGCGACGACGGTTGGCTTGCCTTTGAAGACGCGGAAGAACTCGGTTCGTCGCCAATTGCAAAGCTAGATAGTGACGATCCGTCACAAAACTGATAGACCATGTTCAAACAAGTGGAGAGGCACCGATGAAAATCGACGAAATGATTCTCGTGAGCGTAGACGACCATGTCTGTGAACCCCCCGACATGTTCGGTCGGCACATTTCGCCAAAATATAAGGGCCAGGAGCCGCAGGTCGTCACGACCGAACATGGTCAGGCTTGGGTGATCGAGGGCAAGAAAAACTCCGGCCTCGGGCTCAACGCCGTGGTCGGCCGTCCGAAGGAAGAATATGGGATGGAACCCATGTCGTTCGACCATCTGCGCGCGGGCACGTATGATATTCATGCGCGCATCGACGATATGGACGCGAATGGCGTGCTCGGATCGATCAACTTCCCTCAGTTTCCGGGGTTTGCCGGCGTCCGGTTTCTGAAGCAGAACGACAAGGGCCTCGCGCTCGCCACGATCCAGGCCTATAATGATTGGCATGTCCAGGATTGGTGCGGGCCCTATCCCGGCCGCATGATTCCGCTCGCGCTTTTGCCGCTCTGGGACATCGACCTGACGCTTGCCGAAATGAAGCGGATGATCGCGCTCGGCGTGCATTCGTGCAGTTTTCCAGACAATCCGGCAATGATCGGCTTGCCGAGCCTGCACGACGAGCAATGGCGGCCGTTGTGGGAGCTGTGCAACGATAACAAGGTCGTTCTGTCTGCTCATATCGGAACCGGGTCTCATGCGGCTCACGCGTCGGACCTGTCGCCAATCAGCTCGTGGATCACCTCGATGCCGATCTCGATCGCCAACAGCGCGGCAGACTGGCTCTTTGCGTCTTTCTGGAAGGACTTTCCCGATCTCAAGATTGCGCTGTCGGAAGGCAGCATCGGCTGGGTTCCCTACTTCCTCGAGCGCGCGGAGACTACGGTAAGGCAGCATAGCGCGTGGACGAACCTTAACCTCGGCGGGCTGACGCCCACCGAAATTTTCCGGCGCCATTTCTTGACCTGTTTTATCGAGGATAATTTTGGTCTGGTGAACCGCCACGCGATCGGCATCGATAATATCGCGTGGGAATGCGACTACCCGCATTCAGATTGCGTGTGGCCGCTATCGCCCGAGGAAGTCTGGCGCGGGGTGAAGGATTTTTCGAAGGAAGAGATCGACAAGATCACGCACGGCAATGCGATGCACTTCTACAGCTATAATCCATTTCCGCTACTTGGGCGCGAAAATTGCACGGTCGGCGCACTGCGCGCCCAGGCGGCCGCCAAGGGCGTCGATACGTCCGAACAGGCCTCGCTTGGCGGCCTTGCCCCCAAGTGGGAGCCCGGCAAGCCGATCACGTCGGGCGACGTGCAGAAGATGCTGTCGACCGTCTGAGCAGTCTTTAGCCGCGATCGGGGGCGGGCTCGTGAAGTCCGAATGGCTCTCCTCCACCCCGATCGCGGCGATTTATGTGAAATAGCGTCGCAAAGCCAAAGGTGTCGCCATGTTGTCGGCACCGGGCTGACGCTAGGCAGAAGCGATTAATCGCACGCCCGCAGGAAATGAGAAATGACCCACCCAGATCCGATCAAGCCCCCCCAGCAAACGGTGACCGGCGTTCTCGCCGCCGCGGTTAAGGAGGCGCCAGAGCGCATTTTCCTCGATTTCAGCGGCACCCAATATAGCTATGCCGATATCGATTCTGCGTCGACCCGTCTCGCCAATGGTCTGCTCGCGCTCGGGGTCAAGCAAGGTGACCGGGTCGGTACGCTTCTCGACACGAGCGTCGAGGCGATTTTGATTTGGTTCGCAGCGAACAAGATCGGCGCCGTCTATGTTCCGGTAAACGCCGCGTACAAGGGCGAGTATCTGCGCCATCAATTCGCCGATGCCGGTGTTGAAGTGGTGTTTGTCGAGCCGGATTATGCCGATCGCCTTTCCCTAATCAAAGAGGAGCTGCCGCTGGTCCACACCGTCATCCAGCGGGGCGATGCGCCGCTCGCGGCCGAAGGATTGAACCTCAAGCGCTTCGACGACATTCTCGGAAGCGAAGATCCCGTAGCCGATCCGAACAAATATTCGGATATCTCGATGCTGATCTACACCGGCGGTACGACGGGGCCCTCGAAGGGCTGCATCATCAGTCACAATTATGTGTGCAATCTTTCACGCAACGCCGTCATCAACGGCAAGCGCACCAAGGACGATATCAGCTGGTCGCCGCTGCCCCTCTTTCACCTCAATGCGCTAGCCGCGACGGTCTTGGCGTCGGCGATGACGTTCAGCCGCGGCGTCCTTTACCCCCGCTTTTCGGTCAGCAACTTTTGGCCCGAAATCGAACGCAGCGGGGCAACGCTGGCGAATCTGCTTGGATCGATGCTCGCATTCGTCGCCGATGCGCCCGACAATGAGGCGCAGAAGCGGTGCTTTGGACAGCTCCGAGCCATTCGTGGCTCTCCCTTCCCGCCAGAAGTCCGTGAGAAGTGGCGTACGCGCTTCGGCGTCAAGGTCACCGGGAGCAATGTTTACGGTTTGACCGAAGCGAGTCCGGTTACAAGCTTGCACGACGACGATTTTCCCAAGCCCGGTTCTTCGGGCAGGGTTGATCCAAGCTTCGAAGTTCGGATCGTCGATGACGAAGACAATGACGTGCCGGTCGGAACGCCCGGCGAGATCATCATTCGTCCCCGCTATCCGCACGTCATGTTCGAGGGTTATTGGGGACGGCCCGAAGAGACACTTCGGATCATGAAGAATCTCTGGCTCCACAGCGGGGACATCGGCTCGATCGACGAAGACGGCTATTTCTATTTTGTCGACCGCAAGAAGGATTATCTGCGTCGACGCGGCGAGAATATTTCGAGCTTCGAACTCGAACGGGCGTTTCGCGGCCACCCCGATATCGTCGATGTCGCAATCCACTCGGTCTTGTCCGAAAGCGCCGAGGACGATGTGAAAGCCACGATCGTTCTTAATGGCGAAAGCAAGATGACCGAGGCGGAGATGTGCTCTTGGTGCGCGGACCGGGTCCCCTATTTTGCGGTGCCGCGTTATATCGAGTTTCGCGACGAATTGCCTCGTAATCCCGTCGGGCGCGTTCTTAAATATCAGTTGCGCGACGAGGGCCGGACTCCTGCGACTTGGGATCGCGAAGACGCAGGCTTCGAGCTCGCCAAGCGGTGAGCGAGACACGGTGGCAGGAAGGGGACAGGCATTGAAGGCCAAGGCAGCCGTCCTCGTGGGCGACAACAATATCGAGATCCGCGAACTCGATGTTCCCGTCGATCCGCCTCCTGGCGGAGCGATCCTCGCCGTCGAAGGCTGCGGCATGTGCGGCAGCGACATCAAGCAGTATCATGGCGGAACGGCGCGCGCGGGTATCATGTCATATCCGGTGATTCCGGGGCATGAGACGGTTGGCCGGATTGCGAAGATCGATGTCGAAGGCGTGCGCCGCTGGGGCCTGAAAGAAGGGGACCGCGTCGCGGTCCATGGCATCGCGCCCTGCGGGACATGCAGCGGTTGCATGGCCGACTCCAAATGCATCGACAGCTTCTATTACGGATTTCGATCGCTGCACGAGCGCAGCGGCCTATGGGGTGGTTTCGCACAATATATGGAGATCGTGCCGCGCACGAAATTATATCTTGTTTCGGACAGCCTCTCGATCGAAGACGCTCTGCTCTTCAACCCGCTCGCGGCAGGCTATGACTGGCTCCTTGCGCATGGCGAACTGCAAGTCGGCGAGACGGTCCTCATTCTGGGCGGCGGTCAACGCGGGCTTGCCTGCGTCGTCGCTGCGGTCGAGGCGGGCGCATCGCAAATCATCGTGACGGGATTGCGCTCGGACGCGTTCAAGCTCGACATCGCCCGCCAGCTCGGGGCGACCGTGACGATGATCGCGGAGGACGAAGATATACCGGGCCGCATTGCCGAGCTTACCAACGGGCGCGGCGTCGATCTCGTATGCGACACGACGCCCTATGTCTTCGAACCCGTGCTCGACGCGATCAAGGCGGTGCGTAACAAGGGGCGGATTGTCTTGAGCGGCCTTAAGGATTCACGCCTCATGGACGGGTTTCCGCTCGACACGCTGATGATGAAGCAGATCAGGATGATCGGCGTTCTTGCCTCGGGTCATTGGGCAACCCAACAGGCAATCCGGGTTATCGAAAGCGGGCGCTTGCCACTGGGCCTCATGCACACGCACAGCCTTCCGATCGATCAGCTCGAGCGGGGAATCAAGACGCTTGCAGGTGAAATTCCGGGCGAACGTGCCTTGCATGTCAGCATTCTAGCCCAAGCCTGACGGGCTATCCTCATCGCGCATTTGTGCCGGTCGCGGTCGATTGATCGCAACGGCTACTCCCGCTCTGGCGCCGCCATCCGGGTCGTAACGGCCTCGGCAAACATTGTCGTCGCAGGAGATTTCCGTTCACCGGGATAAAGCGGCATTTTTGGAGTGCCCGCGCGGCGACGCACTTCGGCCATGACAGCCGCCCGATCGTCGGTTTCCATTTCGTAGATCGTCAGGAATCTTGCTGGTGCATTGTCTTCGTCCGGCGCGGGCGCGAGCCTGAAGCGCTGCGCTGCCGTGAAGCCGGGTACCGCGAGAACGTCAGGCATGTGGCGATCGACGTACCATGTTTCGAAGTCCGCTTCGTCTTCAGGGGAGGGTGCCTCGGTAATGATCATGAAGAGTTGTTTCGTCATGAGATCTATCCTTGCAGTGGCGACTCGCCGATCCGACTGCCGAGCTGCGCTTGAAGGGTCGCATCTCGAAAGCAGATGCGATCCCATCTCTTTTGCCTTGCTGGAGGCTCTTGGTGAGCAGCGTGTACATTTTAAGTGAAAGAGGATCGCAATCAATGCCCAGAGGCAGCGAGCCTGCTGTCGATCAATGCGGTCTGCGCAATTGCGCGGAACGAAGCGCATAAATGGGGCCGTATCGGCGTTTGTGATTGTGACGGTCATTCAATATATGACGCTGGTGCCGGGATTATTTCGGCCATTGGGAGGCAGCGGCGAACACAAAGGCCCGTATCCAGTCAGGACTGGCCGCCGACGAAACGCTTTAAACTGCAACCCGGAAATAAATATAATCTGGGAGGAGAGGGTCATGAGAACATCCAAATTGTTGCTGCTTGCAGCGTCGGTCTCGGCGCTGTCGGTTTCGACGCCGGGTTTCGCGTTTCAGGCGGACGGGCAGGAGCCAGCGGCGCAGGATGCTGCGGCGGACGATCGGCCCCAGAGCGGAGGCGTCGAAGATATTGTCGTTACGGCGCGGCGCGTTTCGGAAAGCGTACAGAAGGTTCCACTCGCGATAACTGTAGTGGGCACCGAGCAGCTGACGGATTCGTCGGTTCGCGGCATCAAGGATTTGCAGGGTCTCGCGCCGGCCATGTCGATCACGACCGGTAATGGCGGTCCGAGCACGGCCAATATTGCGATACGCGGCCAGACGCAGGCGGATTCGCTCCTCGTGACCGATCCCTCGGTCGCGGTCTATCTCAACGAAATCAATCTGCCGCGCCAGATCGGCTTGCGTTCGGCATTTCTCGATGTCGATCAGGTACAGGTTCTTAAAGGACCGCAGGGCACGCTGTTCGGCAAGAATACCACCGGCGGTGCGCTATTGCTCCGGACAAAACGGCCCGACTTGTCGGAGGCTGGTGGTTATTTCCAGGGCTCGGCGGGCAATCTCGGCACAATGCAACTGACGGGCGCGGTGGGCGCGCCGCTCATCGATGGCGTACTCGGTGTCCGCTTTGCCGGCCAGATCGCGACGAAGGACGGCTATGGCCGCAATGCGATCGGCCAGAAGCTAGGGGACCAATATGACCGCGCCGCCCGGCTGTCTGTTCTCGCCGAGCCGACCGAGAATCTCAGTGTCTTTTTGACCGCCGATTATAGCAAGCTGACCTCGAACGGCTCGGTTTCGCGCGTAACGCGCCTCAATCCGCTCGCGTTCAGCCCATCGGGAGCGCCGCTTAACGGTCTTGCTTCGGCGCTCAATCAGGCGGTCGCACAACTCGGGCTAACCCGGACCGTAGCGAATTATACAACCGCTTATAATCTTCTCCAGGCTGACATGTTCCCGGCTGGAAATCGATACGACACCAAAGGCGTCGAGCGGGTATTTGCTTATCTTGAAATTTACGGCTTCTCGGGAGATGTCAGCCTCGACCTTGGTGATGTGACGCTTCGTTCAATCACCGGTTATCGCAACACGGCGCGAAACGACCAGCAGGACTATGATCAGTCGCGGTTCGAAATCGTGCGGCCGCGTAATTTCGTCTATTCGGACCAGTTCACGCAGGAAGTGCAGCTTCTTGCCAGCATCGGCAATCTCGAACTCATCGCCGGCGGTTTTTATAGCCACGAACATGGGTGGGAGGGGAGCCAGACCAAGCAACTCGGTTTGATCAATCCTGCGAGCCCGAGCTTTGCGAACTACTACGTCACCAACGAAAGCTATGCAGGATTCGCGCAAGCCAATTACGCGCTCACCGACACGCTCAAGGTCACCGGTGGTTTCCGCTACACGAAGGTTACCCAAGACGTAGACATCCGCAGCGCTAACGCGCTTGGATGCGTGGTACCGATCGTTGTCCGGCCCGACCCGGCGATCTGCTCTGCGCCCTTCGATCTTAGCTCGAAGAAGCCTTCCTACCTTGCAAGTGTCGACTGGCAGGCAACGCCGGACATTCTTCTTTATGCCAAGACCTCGAGCAGCTTCCGCGGCGGAGGCTTCAACGTGCGCGGCGGTAGCAGCGGCGGCGCCAACCCCTATATTGCGTTCGATCCCGAGACCGCAACTGACTATGAAATCGGCTTCAAGGGAGACCTGTTTGACCGCAAGGTGCGGCTCAACCTGGCAGGCTATTACACCGACTACAGCGATATCCAAAAGAGCAGCCTGATCGTCGTCAACAACACGATCGTGACCGTTATCAACAACGCCGCCAAGGGAAAAATCTACGGAGGCGAGGCCGAACTCACGTGGCAGCCCATCCCGGAGTTGACCCTCAACGCGAGCGGCGCCTGGACGCATACCGAATATACCCGCTTCGTGGAGGCGAATGGTAACGACCGTTCCAACGAGCCGTTTCCGGTGCCCGAGTGGCAATATACCGTTAGCGGAAAATACAGTGCTCCGCTCGGTAATGGAGATCTCAGCCTTTACGCAGCTTGGCGGTGGCAAGACGATGTGTTTTTTCGCGGCCAGGCCTTGGATCAGGCGACGACAAGCCAGAAGGCTTATGGCCTGCTCGAAGGACGCCTCGCCTATTCGCTGAACAGCGAGCCGAACGTGGAGATCGCGCTGTGGGGCAAGAACCTGCTCGACAAAACCTATCGGACCAACGCGCTCGATTTCGATGGCAGCCTTGGATACAACCTCGCGTTTCTCGGCGAGCCGCGGACTGTCGGGGTCGAAGTGCGGATCGCGTTCGGTGGCAAATAAGCTTTAAGCCAGGGGGCTTGACTGAGGGCGGCTGGCGATGGGCAGCCGCCCTTTTTTATGTCGCCCGACGAGCCCCCGCAGAGGAATTTTAATGTACGAGATGTCCGACCGTGTCCGCGCGCTGAAATCCGATCTTGAGGATTTCATGGCCACCCACATCTACCCCAGCGAGGCCGAATTTTACCGGCAGGCCGAGATGCTGGGGCCGTGGGCGGTCTTTCCGATTATCGAAGAACTCAAGCTCGTCGCGCGCCGGCAGGGCTTATGGAATCTCTGGCACGGGGCAGGGGATACGGGCGTCCCGCTGGGCAATCTCGAATATGCGTCGCTTTGTGAAGTCATGGGGCGCTCGCTCATGGCGCCGGAAGTTTTCAATTGCTCCGCCCCCGATACGGGGAACATGGAAACGATCCTTCGCTACGGAACCGAGGCTCAAAAGGCGCGCTGGCTGGCGCCGTTGATGGCCGGAGAAATCCGGTCCTCCTTCGCGATGACCGAACCGGCAGTCGCGTCGTCGGACGCGACCAATATCGGCAGTTCGATCATACGAGATGGCGATAATTATCTAATAAACGGGCGTAAATGGTACACGACTGGCGCGACCGACCCGCGCTGCGAAATCATCATTTTCATGGGTAAGACCGATCCCGAGGGCGCCGACCGCCATCGCCAGCAATCGATGATCCTCGTCCCCAAATCGGCGCCCGGCGTAGATGTCGTTCGTCCGTTGCCGGTTTTCGGCTTTTACGGCGTACCCGACCGCGCGGCCGAGGTCGTATTCGACAATGTCCGCGTCCCTGCCGACAATATTCTGCTTGGCGAAGGCCGAGGATTCGAGATCGCGCAAGGGCGGCTCGGGCCAGGCCGTATTCACCACTGCATGCGCCTGATCGGAATGTGCGAGCGCATATTGGAGCGCATGTGTCGGCGCGCTACGGTTCGCGTGCCGTTCGGGATGCCCCTGGCGCAGCAGGGCGTGACGCTCGAGAGGATCGCCGACGCACGTATCCTGATCGAACAGACGCGGCTCCTGACTTTGCGCGCGGCCCATCTGATGGACACGGTCGGCAACAAGGAAGCGAAAGCCGAAATCGCGATGATCAAGGTTGCGGCGCCCAATGCGGCCTGCACGATCGTCGATTGGGCGATCCAGATGTTTGGCGGCGGTGGTACGAGTAATGACCATTTGCTGACGGCCGCCTATGCCAATGCACGTCTGCTGCGGTTGGCGGACGGGCCCGACGAGGTGCATCGCAACCAAATCGCGCGCCTGGAAATCAAGCGGCAGCTCCAAGTGGACGCTTCGAGAACCGGAGGGGTGGCAGACGTCTTGCCGCTGAACGAGGTCCGAAGCCGGTATGCCCATCTCAACCCCACGTCCGAAAATTATCTCTGGAAGTAGACGGTGGGACGACGCACCCCGCCAGTTTGGCCTGATCATCGCGAGCTGGTCTTCGATGGTCCGTATTAGGAGCGATGAGTGATGGGATTGTTGAGCGAACGGGTGGTCGCGGTGACCGGGGCGGGGCGCGGGCGTCGGGCGCGAGATCGCGCTGCTGTGCGCCAAGGAAG
>JACDQN010000023.1 GCA_015657575.1 Sphingopyxis sp. | reverse complement strand
CGTAGATCGGCAGGATCGGCGCGGTCTTGGCGCGATATTCGGCCATGCGCGTACGCACCGTTTCCTCATTGTCGTCGGGGCGGCGCTTGAATTCTTCGCTGCCGCAAACGTCGCAAACATTCTCCACCTTGGGGAGCTTGTAGCGGTCGTGATAGCCCGCACCGCACTTGGCGCAGCTGAAACGGCCGGTGATGCGGTCGACGAGCGCGTCTTCCTCGACCTGCAGCTCGATCACATGGTCGAGCTTGCGGCCACGTTCCGACAGGATCGTGTCGAGCGCATCGGCCTGCGCCGCGGTGCGCGGATAGCCATCGAAGATCACCGAGACGTCGCCGCCGAGTTCGTCGAGACGTTCGCCGATCAACCCCGAGACGATCTCGTCCGAGACGAGCTCGCCCGCGTCCATCACCGCCTTTGCCTGGAGGCCGATCGGCGTGCCCGCCTTGACCGCGGCGCGCAGCATGTCGCCGGTCGAAAGCTGGACCATGCCATGCTCGCTTTCGAGGCGCGACGCCTGCGTTCCCTTACCCGCCCCCGGCGGGCCCAGCAAAATGATGTTCAGCGTCATGGGAACCCCTGTTTGCCCTGTCCGCAGTTGCCCTAGCTTGGCGTTCAGCGCCGCGCAACGCCGCCTTTCAATTTGGCCTTCTTGATCAGGTCGCCATATTGATGGGCGAGCATGTGGCTCTGGATCTGGCTGATCGTGTCGATCGTCACGTTGACGATGATCAGCAAGCTGGTGCCGCCAAGCTGGAACGGCAGCCCCGATCCGGCGATGAAATATTCGGGGACCAGACAGATCGCGGCGAGATAGGCGGCGCCGATCACCGTGATGCGCGTCAGCACATGGTCGAGATAGGCGGCGGTGTTCTTGCCCGGACGGATGCCGGGGATGAAGCCGTTCTGCTTCTTGAGATTGTCGGCGGTTTCCTCGGGATTGAAAACGACCGCAACGTAGAAGAAGCAGAAGAAGATGATGCCCGCGGCATAGAGCAGCATGTAGAGCGGCTGGCCGTGCGCGAGATATTGATTGAGCGTGATCAGGAAATCGCCGGTCGCGGTGTCGCTCTGGACGTTCTGGCCCATCATCTGGGTGATCGTCAGCGGCATCAGCAGCAGCGACGAGGCGAAGATCGGCGGGATCACACCCGCGGTGTTGACCTTGAGCGGCAGGTGGCTGCGGTCGGCCTGCATCACGCCGCGCTGGGTCGCGCGCTTCGGATATTGCACGAGCACGCGGCGCTGCGCGCGTTCCATGAAGCTGATGAAGGCGATGATGACGATCGCCCCGCCGATGACGGCGATGATCGTGCCGCCGCCCATCGACCCTTCGCGGACCTGCGTGAACATCTGCGCAAAGCTGCGCGGCAGCTGCGCGAGGATGCCCGCCATGATGATCAGCGAGACGCCGTTGCCGATCCCGCGGCTGGTGATCTGTTCACCGAGCCACATCAGGAACAAAGTACCGCCGACGATCGAGATGACCGCGCCGATGCGGAACATCATGCCCGGATCGACGACCGCGGCGATGCCCTGGCTCTGGCCGAGCGTTTCGAGCCCGACGGCGATGAAATAGCCCTGGATCGCGGTCAGGAAGACCGTGCCGTAGCGCGTATATTGATTGAGCTTCTTGCGCCCGCTCTCGCCCTCTTTCTTGAGCGCGGCGAGGCTCGGCGCGAGCGCCGCGGCGAGCTGCACGACGATCGACGCCGTGATATAGGGCATGACGCCGAGCGCAATGATGCTCATGCGTTCGAGGCTGCCGCCCGAGAAGGTGTTGAAGATATCGAGGACGCCGCCCGATGCCGCCTGCGAATAGAGGTTCGACAGCGCGACCGGATCGACGCCGGGAAGCGGCACGAACGACAGGAAGCGGAAGACGATCAGCGCGCCGATCGTGAACCAGATGCGGTTCTTGAGCTCGGTCGCCTGACCGAACTTCGAAAAATTGAGGTTGGATGCAAGCTGGTCGGCGCGAGAGGCCATGGGTAGTTTCCTCGAGGATATTCCGGACCGCGCCCCCCGCGACCCGGCGCCTATGTGCGTTCGGAGGTCACGAAGCGCAAGGGGAAAGGCCCGTTTATAGACGCAGCCTGTCGATAACAGGCCTATCTGTCCGTTCGTATCGAGCGAAGTCGAGATACCCCTCGATCTTGCGCTGTCCCGAAGGGTGTCTCGACTTCGCTCGACACGAACGGGAAATAGAGTCCCGTCAAAGGACGAAGGGCGACCCGTATTCCGAGCCGCCCTTATGGTAGATTATTCCGCCTTCGCCTTGGCGCGGCGCTGGGCCTTCTTGCCTTCGGGCGCTGCTTCCTTGACTTCGGGAAGCTCGACCTTGCCGCCGGCCTTTTCGACCGCTTCGATCGCACCCTTCGACGCGCCGGCGACCGCGAAGGTCAGCTTGGCGGTGAGTTCGCCCTTGGCGAGGAGACGGACGCCGTCCTTGCCGCCGCGAGCGACGCCAGCTGCCTTGAGCGCGTCATGGTCGACGGTCTTCTTGGCGTCGAGCTTCTTCGCATCGACCAGCTTCTGGATCATGCCCAGATTGACGATGGCGAAGTCCTTGCCGAAGATGTTGTTGAACCCACGCTTCGGGATGCGCATGTGGAGCGGCATCTGGCCGCCTTCGAAGCCGTTGATCGCGACGCCGCTGCGGGCCTTCTGACCCTTCTGGCCGCGACCGGCGGTCTTGCCCTTGCCCGAGCCGATGCCGCGTCCGACGCGCATGCGGCCCTTGCGGGCACCATTGTTGTCACGAAGTTCGTTGAGCTTGATAGTCATGTGTTTGCACTCGCTTTCGCTGTGATCGCGCTATGGACTGAAAGCCACTTTGTCTTTTGGCTTAGTCCGGTTCGATTTCACTCGATGGCTGAAAGCCGGGATAGGGCCCGGCTTTCTCCATCACGATGGCCTGGGCGACATAGCCGCGGCCACCGACTTCGGTGATCGAGGGGCTCCCGTGAAGCTGCCACCCCCGGTTGAGCAATCCTTCGACGCGTTCGCAGAACGCCGCGTCGTCGGGACCGGTCAGCAGGCGGTAGAGCTTCACTACTCTTTAGCCCTCGACGACTTCCACCATGTGCGGAAGCTTGCGGATCATGCCGCGCACTTCCGGGGTGTCGACCAGTTCGACCTCGCGGTGCATCTTGCCCAGGCCGAGGCCGGTCAGGATGGCGCGCTGGCCCTTGGGACGACGGATCGGCGAACCGATCTGGCGGATCTTGATCTTCTTGTCGGCCATTGTCTTACTCCGTCACCGCCGCGGCTTCGGCCTCGGCTGCGCGGTCGGACGCACCGCCACGCTTGATCAGGTCCGAAACCTTCTTGCCGCGACGCT
>JACDQN010000197.1 GCA_015657575.1 Sphingopyxis sp. | reverse complement strand
TCCTGCCGGGCTTCGGCATCGTCAGCCAGATCATCTCGACCTTCAGCCGCAAGCCGGTGTTCGGCTATCTCGGCATGGCCTACGCCATGGTCGCGATCGGCGTCGTCGGTTTCATCGTGTGGGCGCACCACATGTTCACCGTCGGTATGAGCGTGAACCTGAAGATGTACTTCACCGCGGCGACGATGGTCATCGCGGTCCCGACCGGCATCAAAATCTTCAGCTGGATCGCCACCATGTGGGGCGGTTCGATGAGCTTCAAGACCCCGATGGTCTGGGCGCTCGGCTTCATCTTCATGTTCACCGTGGGCGGCGTCACCGGCGTCGTGCTGGCGAACGGCGGCGTCGATACGAACCTGCACGACACCTATTATGTCGTCGCGCACTTCCACTATGTGCTGTCGCTGGGCGCGGTCTTCTCGCTCTTCGCCGGCTTCTATTACTGGTTCCCGAAGATGTCGGGCCGGATGTACAGCGAGGCGCTCGGCCAGCTGCACTTCTGGATCTTCTTCATCGGCGTGAACGTCCTGTTCTTCCCCCAGCACTTCCTGGGCCAGCAGGGCATGCCGCGCCGTTATCCCGACTATGCGGAAGCCTATGCCTATTGGCACCTCATCTCGTCCTATGGCTATGTCATCATGGCCGTCGGCGTGCTGATCTTCTTCGTGAACATCCTGTGGTCGCTCGTTGCGGGCAAAAAGGCCGCGGACAATCCGTGGGGTGAAGGCGCGACGACGCTCGAATGGACGCTGTCGAGCCCGCCGCCGTTCCACCAGTTCAACGAACTGCCCCGTATCGCGTGACGATTATCGCCTGATCGGTTCCGCCCCTTGCCATCGCGGCAGGGGGCGTCTCCCTGAAGGCCGGAGTGAACATGGCCCAGAGCCTGACCCATGGCGAAACGGCGCTTCCCGCCGACTGGCGTGACCTGTTCGCGCTGACCAAGCCGCGCGTGATGTCGCTGGTCGTGTTCACGGCGCTCTGCGGCCTGCTTGCCGCGCCGGGCAGCGTTCATCCCGTGCTCGCGTTCGCGTCGATTCTTGCGATCGCGCTCGGGGCAGGGGCTTCGGGTGCACTCAACCAATGGTATGAAGCGGGCATCGATGCCAAGATGAAGCGCACCGCAGGGCGGCCGTTGCCCGCCGGGCGGCTCGATCGCCAGACCGCGCTGCAGTTCGGAGTCGGCCTCGCCGCTTTCTCGCTGTTCCTGATGCTCTTCGCGTCGAACTGGCAGGCGACGCTGCTACTCGCAGTCTCGATCCTCTTTTACGTTTTCGTCTACACCATGTGGCTGAAGCCGCGGACGCCGCAGAATATCGTCATCGGCGGTGCGGCCGGCGCCTTTCCGCCGCTGATCGGCTGGGTCGCCGCGACCGGTTCGATCGCGCCGCTGCCGGTGCTGCTGTTCCTGCTGATCTTCCTGTGGACCCCGCCGCATTTCTGGGCCCTCGCGCTGTTCGTGCGCTCGGACTATGCCGCCGCGGGCATTCCGATGATGCCGGTTGTGGCGGGTGAAAAATCGACACGTCGCCAGATTCTGTTCTACGCCATCATCATGGCGGCCGGCGCGATCGCGCCCTGGCCGCTGGGCTATACGGGCGCGCTGTACGGCTGGACCGCCGTCATCCTGTCGGCAATCTTTGTGCTGCTTTCGATCCAGGTCGGCACGCGCACGACGGGCGGGGGCGACACGATGCAGCCCGAAAAGCGCCTGTTCGCTTTCTCGATCGCCTATCTTTTCATCCTGTTCGGCGCGGTCGTCGCCGACCATTGGTGGCCGCTATGACCCAAGACCCGACGCAAGAGCCCTTCGACGAAGCCGAATATCGCCGCCGCCAGCGCAGCCGCGCCAATATGATGGCGTGGATGCTCGGCGGTCTCGCGATCCTGTTCTTCCTGATCACCATCGCCAAGATGCAGATCTTCGCATGATCGCCCGCATGTCGCCCAACGCGAAGACCGCAAGCCTCGCGGCGCTGCTGGCGCTTTCGATGGTCGGCCTGGGTTTTGCGGCGGTGCCGCTCTACGATCTCTTCTGCCGCGTTACCGGGTTCGGCGGCACGACGCAGCGCTTCGATCCCGTAGCCGCAGCCGCCGAGCCGCAGGTGCTCGGCCAGACGATTTCGGTGCGTTTCGACGCAAATGTGTCGCCCAAGCTGCCGTGGAAATTCTATCCCGAGCATCCGACCGACACGGTCAGCATCGGCGCGCGCGACATGGCGATCTTCATCGCCGAGAACCAGTCGGCGCAGCCGGTTTACGGGACCGCGAGCTTCAACGTCACGCCCGACGCCGCGGGCAAATATTTCACCAAGATCCAGTGCTTCTGCTTCACCGAACAAAAGCTGGAGCCCGGACAGCAGGTGCGCATGCCGGTGCTCTTCTTCGTCGACCCGAAGATCATGGACGATCCCGACGCGCGCGACATACAGGAAATCACCCTCAGCTATACCTTCCACCCTGTAGACGGGGCCAAAAAGGCGAGCTAAGGCCGCGATCAAGAGTCTTATCAAGGACCGGCGGGCGATGGGGAATCGCGATGCTGGGGCTGCAAAAACGGGAAACATGCAATGTCCGGTGCCAAACATCATGACTATCACCTGGTAAACCCGAGCGTCTGGCCGCTGATCGGTTCGGTCGCGGCGCTGGTGATGTTCTTCGGGCTCGTGATGTACATGCACGAGGATTATTTCGGCGCTGTCGGCAAGTGGGTGCTCGGCCTCGGCTTCATGGGTGTGATCGCCACCTTCTTCAGCTGGTGGTCGGACGTCATCAACGAAGCGCACGCCGGCGACCATACCCCGGTCGTCCAGCTGCACCTGCGTTACGGCATGATCCTGTTCATCGCGTCGGAAGTCATGTTCTTCGTCGGCTGGTTCTGGGCGTGGTTCGACTTCTCGCTGTTCCCGGTTCCGATCGAATATTCGGCCGCCGACGGCAGCGTCACCTCGCTGTTCGGTCAGGACGGAGCGCTCGCGATCACGCAGTGGCCGCCGAAGGGCATCGAGGTCATCGACGCCTTCTCGCTCCCCCTGCTCAACACGCTGATCCTGCTCTGCTCGGGCACGACCATCACCTGGGCGCATCACTCGCTGATCCACGGCGACCGCGAAGGCCTGAAGAAGGGTCTGTGGGCGACGATCATCCTCGGCGCCGTCTTTTCGGCGATCCAGGCCTATGAATATGCGCACGCGCCCTTCGGTTTCGGCGGCAGCAATTATAGCTCGGCCTTCTATATGGCGACCGGCTTCCACGGCTTCCACGTGCTCGTCGGAACGATCTTCCTGATCGTCTGCCTCGTCCGCAGCTACAAGGGCCACTTCACGCCGAAGCAGCATTTCGGTTTCGAAGCCGCCGCCTGGTACTGGCACTTCGTCGACGTCGTGTGGCTGTTCCTTTCATCATCGTCTGATGTCTGGGGCGGCTGGGGCGCGCCGGTCGCCGCGCACTAACTTGCCCGGCGACAATCCGAACCAACAGGGGCAGCCGCCGGTCTGGCGCGCTGCCCTTTT
>JACDQN010000022.1 GCA_015657575.1 Sphingopyxis sp. | reverse complement strand
GGCCGCTGCCCCCACCCGCTGCGACTAACGAACAAGTTCGTAAGTCTCGCTGCCCTCCCCTGAAGGGGAGGGGGTAATATGATCTTTACGTTCGCTCCCCGCCCCAAAGCAGACGCCAAACCTTTCGTCTCTCAACTAAAATCCAGCTGGATGATCTCGCTCGGCGTGGCGCGGCAATACATCTCGACCGGCTTCGATCCATCGGGATAGGTCGCGGTCATCGCGGCGCGGATGCGCCAGCCGCCATTGCCCTGCTCGAGCGAGACGAGCTTGTCATAGGACAGCTTCGTCCCGCCCGTCGCGCCGATCTGCCGCGCCGCGTCGTTCATGCAATTCTGCACCGACGGGCGTGACCCGCTCGGCAGACCGCTGAGGTTGGCGCTGAGCGTCGCAGGACCTTTGGCCGGGTGCGGCGTCGTGGCCTCTTCGGTCCCGTCGGCCTTTTTCTTCTTCTGACTCGCGAGCAACGCGAGCAGTCCGCCCGCGACGACGATCCCGCCAATGATCAACCCGGTGCTCGGCCCCTTCTTTTCGGGCTCGGGCCCCGGCAGCGGGGTCAGATTGGCATAGCCGTATCCGAATTCGGCGCGGCAGCCGCTCGTCACCCAGATATAGTCGGCGCCATAGCCCCATTGCCGCCCGGCGTTGCACTTGCCGCCGAGCTTGCGGATCAGTTCGACGCGGCCATTGGTCGGTACCGCGCATTGCTCGTAACGGTTGCCGCGCGATTCACAGCGGAGCGTTCCTGCGAAATCATTGCCGGGATAGGTCCCGCCGGCATAGCCATAACGAAACTCGGCGCGCAGCCGCCCGATACCCCAGATGCCGTCGGCATCGAAGCCCCAGTCGCGCCCCCTCGAACAGCGCCCGCCGATCACGCGGACCAGTTCGACGCGATTGTCGGTGCGGACGTTGCAGCGTTGCTGACGATTGCCATAGGATTCGCAGCGGATCGTCCCCGCCCAGCCCTGCTCATAGCCTGCTGAGCCCGTCGGCGGCGGATAGGGATAGCTGGTCTGGGCAAAGGCCGGGACGGCAAGCTGGCTGGCGACGAACGACGCGGCGGTGACCGCCGAAACGACAGGATTGCGCATAGCTGTTTTCTCCCCTGTTGAACTCTGTGCCCCACGGTCCTCATTTCTTGCGACTATCGGCGCGAACTGTTTCACATTTTCACGAGGGGTGCCACTCCGAAAGCCGAGCGCCGCCGCTTGCGCGCTTTCGCGCATGCGCTAAAGCAGCGCGATGGATCAGATCGTCATTCGCGGCGGCCAGCGACTCAAGGGCCGTATCCCCATCTCCGGCGCCAAGAATGCCGCGCTCACCCTGCTCCCCTGCGCGCTGCTCACCGACGAGCCGCTGACGCTGCGCAACCTGCCGCGCCTCGCCGACGTCGATGGCTTCGGTCACCTGCTCAACCAGCTCGGCTGCTCGACGACGATCGAGGGATCGCGCCCCGAGGATTTCGGCCGCGTGATGACCGCGCGCGCGACGACCTTGACCTCGACCGTCGCGCCTTACGATATCGTCCGCAAGATGCGCGCGTCGATTCTCGTGCTCGGCCCGCTGCTCGCGCGCGCGGGCGAGGCGACGGTGTCGCTGCCCGGCGGCTGCGCGATCGGCAACCGTCCGATCGACCTGCACCTGAAAGCCCTCGAAGCCTTCGGCGCCGAGATCGAGCTCACCTCGGGCTATGTGAAAGCCGTCGCACCCGGCGGCCGCCTCAAGGGCGGCAAATTCACCTTCCCCGTCGTCTCGGTCGGCGCGACCGAAAATGCCGTCATGGCGGCAGTGCTCGCCAAGGGGACCTGCGTCCTCGAAAATGCGGCGCGCGAGCCCGAGATCGTTGACCTGTGCAACTGCCTCGTCGCGATGGGCGCGCAGATCGACGGT
>JACDQN010000196.1 GCA_015657575.1 Sphingopyxis sp. | reverse complement strand
CTTCGGGATTCGAAGGGCCTGCCTGGTTGCGATGACGAGATTCGGGGGTCGGTTGAAGCGGAAGTTGCCGAAAGTGCCGCGGAACGTGCCATCGCTATGGTCAAGTTGTCCTACAACTTCGCCGCAACGCACATCGACGCGGCCCTTGGCGCATTCCTCGAGCAGCATCGCGACGATCTGTTTCGCCGAGCCGTTGCAGAAGAGCTGGCCGAGCGTCTTTTCGTGGTGCGCGATGCCATAGGCGTCGACCAGCTCGATGAAGTGGGTCGGCGTGTAGCGCGCGAGCGCCGACTTCATGAAATGCGGGTTCGCCGAAATATAGCGGTCGGGAGCCGTGTGGATGTTGGTGAAGTTGCAGCGGCCGCCGCCCGAAATCAGGATTTTCTTGCCCACCTGATCGGCATGGTCGAGCAGCAGGACGCGCTTGCCCCTTTGCCCCGCGACCGCGGCGCACATCAGTCCGGCCGCGCCGGCACCCAGCACGATGGCGTCGTAATCGGGAGCGGTCATTGCGGCGTCAGCGCAGCTTCGCGATCGTGAGACCGTCGGCCTTGGCGCGGATCTTCACCGACTCTTCGCTGCGCGTCAGCGCCTTGGCGATGGCTTTCAAGGCCATGCCCTTTTTCGCGAGCGTGTGGAGCTTGTCGATCTCGGCCGCGGTCCAGGGCTGTTTGTGGCGTTCGAACTTGTCCTTCATGCCATCACCTCCGGATCGGCGGTGGCGGCGAGGATGGTGATCGCATCCTCGCGGCCCTGAAATTCGACCATGTCGCCCGCTTCGGCGCCCATCAACGCGCGCCCCAACGGTGCGGTGAAGGCGATGCGGCCCGCGGCGGGATCGGCCTCGTCATGGCCGACGATGGTCACAGCCCGTTCGGACCCGTTCAATGCGTAGCGAACGCGGCTGCCGATGCCGACGACATCCTCGTCGGCGGCCGCCTGCACCTCGGCGGTTGCCTTGCGGGTATTGAAATAGCGGAGCTGGCGCTGGAGCTTCTTGCGCGCTTCCTCGTCGCCTTCGGCCGCGACTGCGGCTTCTAGGCGTGCGACCTCTTCGCCGAGCAGGCGCAGCCCGCGCGGCGTGACGAGGTTCGCGCCGACCGGGATCGGCAGCTCATATTCGGGTTCTTTATGCTCGTCGTCGCTTTCGCGGCGGAAGGCTACGCTCATCGTCGGGTTCCTGATTGAGCGGCGCCTTTGACCCATGAAGGTGGCGACAAGATGGCGTGAAATTTCGCGCTGCCCGTAACCGGCGCGATGGTCGCCGCGAAACTCCCCCCGATGCCATCCTCCGCATCATCCATGTTCAAGGGAGTATCCAAATGTCGAACACGCTGAAACTGTCGCTCGCCGCCTCGGCCGTCCTCGCCATGGCCGCCGGCGCCGTCGTCACCCCGGCGGTCGCCGCCGAAGGCGCCAAGGAAAAATGCTATGGCGTCTCGCTCAAGGGCAAGAATGATTGCGCCGCGGGTCCGGGCACGAGCTGCGCCGGCACCTCGACCGTCGACTATCAGGGCAACGCCTGGAAGCATGTCACCAAGGGCAGCTGCGTCAAGATGGGCGGCACGCTGACCGCGCATGCGGGCAATGCCAAGCCGGTGCCGCAGAAGGCGCGCTGATCTTGTCGCCCCGTTCGTCCGCACTACCCCCCCGCGCCGGCATAGGTCTCAAACCCCAGCACTATGCCGCGTTGCTTGGTGCGGCCGAACGGGGCGATGCGCCCGCCTGGGTCGAAGTGCATCCGCAAAACTACTTCGGCGCGGGCGGGCCACCGCATCGCTGGCTGACCGCGATCGCCGAGCATCTGCCGCTGAGCTTTCACTCGGTCGGTCTGTCGCTGGGATCGGCGGCCGGGGTCGACCGGGACGAGCTGACGGCGCTGGCGGTGCTGTGCGAGCGCTACGCGCCCGCAATGGTGTCCGATCATCTGAGCTGGAGCAACGGGCCGGCGGACAAATTCCCCGACCTGCTTCCCATTCCCTATACGCACGCCGCGCTTGCGCATTTTGCGGGCGAGGTCGGCCGCGTCCAGGACCGGCTGAGGCGGACCATCCTGATCGAAAATCCGTCGCGTTATCTCGCCTATGCCGAAAGCGATTGGGACGAGGTCGATTTCCTGCACGAGCTGTGCCGCCGCAGCGGCTGCGGGCTGCTGCTCGATATCAACAATATCGCGGTGTCGGCGTTCAATCTGGGGCTGGACCCCGGATCCTGGCTCGACGCCTTCGACCCGGGCCTCGTCGGTGAAGTCCATGTCGCGGGACATGCGGTGAAGGACGACGATATGGGCGGCCGGATCGCGATCGACGATCATGGCTCGGCCGTTGCGCCGGGCTGTTGGGACTTGCTGACCCGCTTTCTGACGCGCGCAGGAGCGAAGCCCATCCTCGTCGAATGGGATAGCGATATTCCCGATTACGCGGTGCTCGCCGGGGAGGCGAGGATGGCCGACGCGCTGCTCGTCGCCGAGCCGGTCGATGCTTGAGCGTGATCAGGCGGCCATTGCCGCGACGCTGCTGCACGGTCCCGGACATCTGCCGAACACCCTCTTTGCAGGCGATGACGCCGCGGTGCTGCGCGGCCTGCGCGTCCACGCCAACACCATCTCGCATGCGCGGCTGGTCGCGCTGGAAGACAGTTTTCCGCGGACGCGCGATCATCTGGGCGCGGCCGAATTCAACCGGCTGTCGCGGGCCTTCGTCGAAGGCGGCGGTGCCGAGGGGCGATCGCTGACCGATATCGGCGCGGCGTTCGCCGACTGGCTCGCCGATCCGCTTGCCGCCGATCTGGCGCGGATCGAATGGGCCTGGCTCGCGGCCTATCATGCCGCCGATGCCGCGGCGCTGACGCTTGCCGATCTGGCGGGGCGGGACGAGGCGGCGCTGCTCGCCACGCCGGTGCGTCGTCATCCCGCGGTTCGCACGGTGGCGCTGTCGCGAGCGGCCGCCCCATTGATCGACCCGGCCTTCGCGCCCGATGTTGCGGCGCTGCTGATCGCGCGGCCGGAAGTGGACGTGCGCCTGTTCGCGGTTCAGCCGGCCGATGTTGCCGTGATCGCCACCGCAAAGGAAATTTTGCCGCTCGGTAACCTCATCGCGCGGCTCGCCGAAGACCATCCCGACGGCGGTGCCGCGATTGCGGTCCTCATCGACGCAGGGGCGTTTGAAAGGTGTGAGAGATGAAGAGCCTAGTCGCATTTTACGATCGCGGGGCGGCGCTGGCCGGCGGCCGCATTCCCGAAGCGATCATGCTGTTCCTGACGCGCATCGCGCTCGCGGGCGTGTTCTGGCGATCGGGGCAGACCAAGGTGATCGAGGGCAGTTTGCTGCAAATCGACCCGTCGCAATATGACCTGTTCGCATCGGAATTTTCCGGCCTGCCGCTGGATCCGTCGATCGCGGTGCCGCTGACGGTGGTTGCCGAGCATCTCTTTCCGATGCTGCTGCTGTTCGGATTTGCTACGCGGCTGTCGGCGGGGGCGCTGCTGGTGATGACGCTGGTCATCCAGATCTTCGTCTTTCCCGACGCCTGGTGGCCAGTCCATTCGCTGTGGGCGGCGCTGGCGGCGGTGCTGATCGTGCGCGGCGGGGGTCTGTTTTCGCTCGACGCGCTTGTTGATAGGGTGCGCGCGAAATGAGCATCGACGAACCCTCGCTCGCGCGTCTGATGGCGGCTTCGCAGCGCGGGGACCGTGCCGCCTATCGCGCGCTGCTAAATGACAGCGGCAAATGGCTTGCGCGTTATTTCGCGCGCCGCAGCGCCCCGCATCAGATCGACGATCTGGTGCAGGAGACTTTGGTGTCGATGCACCGCAAGCTTGCGACCTGGGATCCGTCGCGCGCTTTCCTTCCCTGGCTCGCGGCGATCGCGCGCTATCGCTGGATCGACATGCTGCGGCGCCAGCGCGACGAGGCCGAGCTCGGCGACAATGACGCTGCGGTCGGCGCCGAGGATGAGGCGGTGCATGCAAAACTCAGCATCGATCATCTGCTCGCGCTGTTGCCGCCGGGGCAGGCGCAGGCGATCACGCTGGTCAAGATCGAGGGCGCCTCGGTTGCCGAAGCCGCGCAGATATCGGGCCAGAGCGAGTCGCTGGTGAAGGTGAATATTCATCGCGGGCTGAAGAAGCTCGCGCAATTGATTGAAAGCGAATGATATGACGAATGCATCGATCGACGAGCTGATCGACGGGTTGGCTGACGAGCTGGAACCCGTCCGCCCGCGGCGGGTGGCGCGCGGATCCTTGTGGGTCGCGGCGGGGTGGGTCGGCGGCGCGGCGGCGCTGATCTGGCTGACCGGCATGCGTCACGACCTTGCCGGCGGCACGATGATGCCGCCGCTGGCGCTGTTGTCCTTCTGGCTGATCGTCGCGCTGGGGCTTGCCGCGGCGTGGAGCGCACTGCGCATGGGGCTGCCGGGTGTCGGGCGCGATTATAGCGGCTGGCGCTGGGCCGGCCTTGCGGCGCTCGCGCTGCCGCTGACCGCGCTGGTGATCGGCTTTGGCGATACGCATGCTGCGATGGAGGCCGCGCGCCCCGAAAACGGCCTGCGCTGTATGATCGAGGGCGCGCTGTCGGGGCTGGGCGTCGGCGCCGCGCTGTTCTTCTGGTTGAAGGGCGGCGCCCCCACGTCGCCGCCGCGCGCGGGATGGGTGATCGGGCTGGCCGCGGGCGCGGCGGGGGCGACGATCGTCGCCTTGCACTGTTCGTCGAACGACATGATCCATATCGCGTTGTGGCACGGGCTCGCCGTGGCGCTGTCGGGGATCGCAGGGCGGCTGTTCCTCGCGCCCCTGCTCCGCTGGTAGGAGCGGCTGGACATCGATCTCCTTTGTGTGTTATGTATGTAATACACGAAGGAGATTTGCGATGCGTAACTGGACGATGGCGATTGTGCCGCTGGCGCTGGCGATGACGGCATCGGGCTGCAACGGCTCGGTCACCGGCGGGAACGACAATCAGGACGGCCAGAAGAGCGAACGGTCGGCCGATCCCGGTCCGGTGACGACGCAGAGCTTTGCGCTCAAGGATTTTACCGGCGTCGAACTCGCGGGTCCCGACGATGTGACGATCCGTCAGGGCGCAGCTTTTTCGATCAGCGCCAAGGGCCCCAAGAACGAACTCGACGAGCTCGAGATCAAGCTCGACGGCGACACGCTGGCGATCGGGCGCAAGCGCGAAGGTTTCAGCTTCGGCGGCCGCCACCGTGACGGCATCCAGATTGCGATCACCATGCCGCGGCTGACCAAGCTCAAGCTCACCGGTTCGGGCGAGATCGATGCCGATACGGTCGATGGCGACGCGGTCGACATCGCGGTCACCGGATCGGGTGACCTCAAGGTCGCGAAGCTCACCGCCAAGAGCGCCGATGTCGCGGTGTCGGGTTCGGGCGATATCGAGATCGGCGGCGGCACCATCGCCACCGGCGATTACAGCGTCACCGGATCGGGCAATATCGACGCCGATGCGCTCGTCGCGCAGAATCTCGACATATCGATCACCGGTTCGGGCGATGTCGGCGCGAATGCGACCGGCAAGGTCGACGTCAAGATCCTCGGTTCGGGGGATGTCGAGGTGACCGGCGGCGCGACCTGTTCGACGAGCCAGATGGGGTCGGGCGGCACGACCTGCAAATAGCGGGTCTATGGCGTCGCTGCGCCGAAACGGCTAAGGTCCGTACTCAATGCCAGCGCCGTCGAGGCGCCCAAATGGCGAACATATCGGGCCAAAAGCCGCGCCGGGAGGGCTAGTTGCCCTTCCAAGCGGTTTTTGGGCCGAGATGGAAGCCATTTGGACGTCCTGAAAGGATTTGATCAAAATGGCCCATTGCTTCGTCGAGAAGCCTCGAAATATCGACATATTCCGTCGCCTTCTCTCCTCGCACTGGGCCATTTTGCTTCAAACCTCGACGGCGCTGGCATTGAGTACGGACCCTTAGGCGGCACCATGACCAGTTTGATGCGATGGGCCGCGCTGGCGGCGGCCGCCCTGTCTTTCGCCGGCTCCGCGGGCGCCGCCGAACAACGCTATGGCCTCACCAGTTTCGAAGCGGTCGAGGTGAGCGCCAATGTCACGGTCGAGGTGGTGACGCGCGCGCCGGTGAGCGCGGTGGCGACCGGGCCGCAGGATGCGCTCGACGGCTCGACGTCGAGGCGACGCCGACGGCCGGCTGACTCATCAGCGAACGCCAATTTGCCGGCGAACGAAAAGCGACTGGGGCGGCCGCGACGGGCCGGCTGGATCGTGCGGGTGAGTGACTGG
>JACDQN010000195.1 GCA_015657575.1 Sphingopyxis sp. | reverse complement strand
GTCCTGCCGGCCCGCGCGCGTCGAACGGCTCGAGACTTACACCCCTGCCTGGCCGCTGCCCAAGGTGTTCCGCCTCGTCAGCAAGGGCGCGCTGTCCGAAGGCGTGTTCAAGGGCGAGACGATCAACACGCCGTCGATGCTTGCGGTCGAGGACGCGATCTTCGCGCTCGAATGGGCGAAATCGCTCGGCGGTCTCGACGGGCTGAAGGCGCGCAGCGACACCAACGCCGCGGCGCTCGACAAGATCGTTTCGGAACGCGACTGGCTGAGCCACCTCGCCGCCGATCCCGCCAGCCGCTCGAAGACCTCGGTCTGCCTGTCGGTCGCGGGCGCCGACGAGGGCTTCATCAAGAAGTTCGCGGCGCTGCTCGAAACCGAAGGCGCGGCCTATGACATCGCGGGCTACCGCGACGCGCCTCCGGGGCCTGCGCATCTGGTGCGGCGCGACCGTCGACACCGCCGATATCGCAGCGCTCGGGCCTTGGCTCGACTGGGCCTACGCCTCGCTCAACGCCTGACGTCGTCCCAGCGAAAGCTGGGACCGCTATCGATCATATCATTCCCAACGATCCCAGCTTTCGCTGGGATGACGGAGAAAACCAATGACCGCACCCAAAGTTCTGATTTCCGACAAGATGGACCCCAAGGCCGCCGCGATCTTCAAGGAACGCGGCATCGACGTCGACGTCATCACCGGCAAGACCAAGGACGAACTGATCGCGATGATCGGCGCCTATGACGGCCTCGCCATCCGCTCGGCCACCAAGGTCACCGCCGACGTCCTCGCCGCCGCGACGAACCTCAAGGTCGTCGGCCGCGACCGGGATCGGCCGTCGACAATGTCGACATCCCCTCGGCGTCGAAGCAGGGCGTCATCGTGATGAACACCCCCTTCGGCAACAGCATCACCACCGCCGAACATGCGATCGCGATGATGTTCGCGCTCGCCCGCCAGATCCCCGAAGCCAACGCCGGAACGCAGGCCGGCAAATGGCCCAAGAACGACTTCATGGGGGTCGAGCTGACGTCGAAGACGCTCGGCCTGATCGGTTGCGGCAATATCGGCAGCATCGTCGCCGAACGTGCGCTCGGCCTCCGGATGAAGGTCGTCGCCTTCGATCCCTTCCTGACCCCCGAGCGCGCGATCGAACTCGGCGTCGAAAAGGCCGATCTCGATACCCTGCTCGCCAAGGCCGATTTCATCACGCTGCACACCCCGCTGACCGACCAGACGCGCAACATCCTGTCGAAGGAGAATATCGCCAAGGCGAAGAAGGGCGTGCGCATCATCAACTGCGCGCGCGGCGGGCTGATCGACGAAGCGGCGCTCAAGGACGCGCTCGACAGCGGCCATGTCGCGGGCGCGGCGCTCGACGTGTTCCAGACCGAGCCGCCAGCCGCCGACCATCCGCTGTTCGGCACCCCGAACTTCATCTGTACGCCGCACCTCGGCGCGTCGACCGACGAGGCGCAGGTCAATGTCGCGATCCAGGTCGCCGAGCAGCTGTCGGATTATCTGCTCACCGGCGGCATCACCAACGCGCTCAACGTCCCCAGCCTGTCGGCCGAGGAAGCGCCCAAGCTGCGCCCCTATATGAGCCTCGCCGAAAAGCTCGGCAGCCTCGTCGGCCAGCTCGCGCACGACAACCTCACCACCATTTCGATCGAGGTCGAGGGTGCCGCCGCCGAACTGAACCTCAAGCCGATCACCGCCGCGGTGCTCACCGGCCTGATGCGCCGCTATTCGGACAGCGTGAACATGGTCAACGCGCCGCATCTCGCGCGCGAGCGCGGTCTCGACGTGCGCGAAGTGCGCCACGACCGCGACGGCGACTATCACACGCTCGTTCGCGTCACCGTCGCCACCGAACAGGGCGACCGCTCGGTCGCCGGCACGCTGTTCAGCAACGGCGACCCGCGCCTCGTCGAGATGTTCGGCATCAAGGTCGAAGCCGATCTTGACGGCCATATGCTCTACATCGTCAACGAGGACGCGCCGGGCTTCATCGGCCGCATCGGCACCGCACTCGGCGAAGCCGGACTCAACATCGGGACCTTCCACCTCGGCCGCCGCGCCGCGGGCGGCGAAGCGGTGCTGCTTTTGAGCCTCGACTCGCCGATGCCCGAGCCCTTGCTGTGGCAGCTCTGCCAGTTGCCCGGCGTGAAGACGGTGAAGGGGCTGAAGTTCTGACGCAGTTTTCCCCTCCCGCTTGCGGGAGGGGCAGCGAGACTTACGCGCTTGCGCGTTAGTTGCAGCGGGGTGGCATCAGCAGCGTCGCCTG
>JACDQN010000194.1 GCA_015657575.1 Sphingopyxis sp. | reverse complement strand
GCATGAACTGGGCCTGACCTTCGGCACGCTGACGCAGACAGCCGACCGGATGCAGATCTACAAATATGTCGTGCACCAGGTCGCCCATGCCTATGGCAAGACAGCGACCTTCATGCCGAAGCCGATCCGCCAGGATAATGGTTCGGGCATGCACACGCACATCTCGATCTGGGAAAAGGGCAAGCCGCTCTTCGCGGGCAACGGCTATGCCGGTCTTTCCGACATGTGCCTCTATTTCATCGGCGGCGTCATCAAGCACGCCAAGGCGCTGAACGCCTTCACCAACCCGACGACGAACAGCTACAAGCGCCTCGTCCCGGGCTTCGAAGCGCCGGTGCTGCTCGCCTACTCGTCGCGCAACCGTTCGGCCTCGTGCCGTATCCCCTATGGCGCGGGCGCCAAGGCGAAGCGCGTCGAATTCCGCTTCCCCGACGCGATGGCCAACCCTTATCTCTGCTATTCGGCACTGCTGATGGCGGGCCTCGACGGCATCCAGAACAAGATTCATCCCGGCGACGCGATGGACAAGAATCTGTACGATCTGCCGCCCGAGGAACTGGCCGAAGTCCCGACTGTTTGCGGTTCGCTTCGCGAAGCGCTCGACAGCCTCGCCGCCGACCACGACTTCCTGCTCAAGGGCGACGTCTTCTCGAAGGATCAGATCGAAGCCTATATCGAGCTCAAGTGGGCCGAAGTGTACAACTTCGAACAAACACCGAGCCCGGTCGAATTCGACATGTATTACAGCGCCTGATTTTCGGGGCGTTCGGGGGGCGTCCGGTTCGGGGGAGCCGGGCGCCCCTTTTGTTTCAGCGCGTCATCATTCCGCGCTTTCCGATCGCGGCGAACGATCCGATCAGCATCATCGCCGACAGCGTCGTCACCACGTCGATCGGCGTCAGCGTCCAGCCATAGCCGAGGAAATCGGCGGCGGCCCACGGCGTCAGCACAACCCAGCTCAAGCAAAAGGCCCAGAAACAGCCTTCGAGCCCGAGCTGCCGGTTGAGCTCGTCAAACTGGCCGCGCCAACGCACCGTTGCGACGATGCCGGCGACCAACGCCAGCAACAAGAACCCCATCGCGACCGGAGCGGAGACCGGCCCCGCAAAGCCCGGGCCCTGCGCCAGGGCCAATAGCACCAATACGGCGCCGAATACCGCCATCGTCACGACCGACCGCAGCATGTTGCCGCGTTCCTCGCGCAGCTCCTCGGCATCGCCAACGTTGAGCAGAGCGGCACCCGCGCGCGGCGCGGCGAGGCCAAAGGCAACAAACAGCCCCATCAGCGCATAAGTCAGACCGACCGCGGCAAGCGCCACCCGTGATGGCCCCATCGCGTCGAGCAGGCTCGACCCCGCAACCGCCAGCATGCCGGATGCGAAGCCGAGGCCTACGATTCCGCCCACCAGCATCCGCACCGCCGATTTCTTCCACTTCGACGCCTTCTCCTCTGTCATGGCCCTGCTCATCCTTCGTTCTCCGGCATCCAATGATCGATAAACAACTCGCGCACTTCCAGACCGAACAAGGCGGCCATGCGCAGCGCGAGCGGCAGGCTGGGGTCATATTTGTCGGTTTCGACCGCGTTCACCGTCTGTCGCGAAACCGACAGGCGGCGGGCGAGTTCGCCCTGGCTCCACCCCGCCTGCTCGCGATATTCACGCACCCGATTTTCCAACGTCCACTCCCGCACCTGTCAAGAACTCTTTACAGGGCAATGCAGCAACCTGTCAAATACTCTGGACATTATCCCCTTGAAACAAGTAGGCCGACGTGCTAGATAATCGGCATGAGCAAAGCACCGACCCTTCGCCAGTTTCAGGACCGTTTCCCTACCGAGGAAAGCTGCCTCGACCATCTCATGCGGACGCGCTTTGGCGAACGCCACGACTGTGAAAAGTGCGGCAAGAGCGCGAAATTCTATCGCGTCAAAGCCCGCCGCAGCTACGCTTGCGAATGGTGCGGCGCGCAGGTCTATCCGACTGCTGGCACCCCCTTCGACCGGACCCGCACCAGCCTTCGCGACTGGTTCTATGTGATGTTCCTGTTCTGCGCCTCGCGTCACGGCGTTGCGGCGAAGGAAGTCGAGCGCCAGATCGGTGTGACTTACAAAACGGCGTGGCGCATGTGCCATGAAATCCGCAAATATATGGCGATGATCGACGGCGACGAGCCCATTGGCGGCGAAGGCGAGGCCGTTGAAATCGACGAAACGCTGATCGGCGGCAAACTGCCCGGCGCGGGATGGGGCAACTATCGCCAGAACAAGACGGTCGTGCTGGGCATGATCGAACGCGGCGGCAAGGTCATCACCAAGGTTGTGCCGAACGTCAAAAAGACCAGCCTGTTTCCCGCGATTGCTGAAAATGTGAAGGAAGGCACAGCGATCTACACCGACCAGCTAAACGGCTATCGCGCGCTCCCCACCATCGGGCTGAATTACACCCATGCGAGCGTGAACCATAACCGCGACGAGTGGGCGCGGGGCGATTGCCATGTGCAGACGATTGAAGGCTTCTGGGCGCAGCTAAAGCGCGGCATCAACGGGACGCATATCCACGTCAGCGCGAAGCATCTTGCGAAGTATCTGGGCGAGTTCGAGTTTCGTCACAATCGCCGTCATCGCCCTTCGACGATGCTGGACGAGTTGCTGACTTCTTTTGCGCGCTAGGGGCCTCGCCCTTGACCATTGCGCCTAGGAGCGCGTCGAAACGACCGCTGACTATCTCTTCGGCCATCTCATATCCTCCCAATCGCCTAGCGACATAATCTCAATGGTAGGTTTTATCGCAGCCATATCTTTTGGCGTCGCCACTATCGTCAAATTTTGAAAATGGCATCGCTCAAACCAGCAGCGTACTATGCCGATGGTGCCGTGAGCCGGCGAACCTTCGTCTGCCATAACCAAGTTCTCCTTCCGATTGGTGGAAGGATATATGTTGTCATTGTTGTTCACAAAGTTCACCAAGCCCGGCCCTTCAATAACGCACCTAGTGAACTTTTTGTTGTAGATAGCAGGCTCTTGTCCGCCGACGAGGTCGGCAAGTCTGATAACCTCGTCGACAAACTCTTGCCGGTCATGCACGGGAAGCGGGGTCGGACGAAGCATTCTGTAACCCACGATGGCCCAGAGCACTCCGCAAGTTAGAAATACCGATCCAATAAAGCCCGCGACCAGCGCGTCCAGCCAGCCAAATCCCGTAAAAAAAGCGCCTAGTTTCGCGTAAAGGGTTAAGGCGCCGGTGAAAATGGCGGTCATGATCGGCCACCACCGCTGAACGACGTCGACTCCTCTATCGACGATGGAAGCGCGCGCAAAGCGTCCGACAGGGTGTTTAGGTTTTCGCATGCCCCCCTCATATCACCACACCCCAGTGAGTCGAGAGATACTTGTCGGAAAGGGATAACGTCCAATACTCTTTACAGGCCACAAGAGAAGCCTGCTTACGCTTTGGTAAGCCTCGATGTTTATAAGCGGCCGCGGGGAATGCTCGGGGGCTTACAATGGTTCGACACATGATCATCCTGGCCGCGATGCTGTTGCTCACCGGCTGCGGCGAAGCCGCGAAGCTGATGAACCAGACCAGGACAGTCGCCGCGCCGCGCGAAGAAGTGTTCGCCAAGATGTTCGACAATGGCAGCGCTTTCACCGGCCTGCCGCTCGTCACCAACGGCGGGTCCGACCGGCTGTACGAGCTGGTCGTCCAAAAGGGCGATCCCGAATGGCAGGCCTTCGTGCCGCCGCAGCGTCCCGATGCCTATAGGGTCAAGTTCGCTGTACAGATGGAAATCCCGCGCGAGGCGCATATGGTCTACAGCATCGACGACGGCGCCGTCACGGCAGGCCTCAAGTTCAATTTCGAAGAGCTTGCGCCCGACCGCACGCGCGTCACCTTCACGATCGACGAGCTCGGCGGCCACGATACGGAAGGTCTCGCGGTCAACACGCTCGAACTCCACAAGATCGCGCGCGACGCATTGCGGAAGCTCGACGATTTCGAAGAGGTCAAGGAAGGCGCCTGACGCGCTGCGCGGCATGGTAAACCGGCGGGCTTGCCGGGAGCCGCGCGCGGTGGCAGATTGACTCCAAGGGGCGGGCACGATCGCGAAAGGCAATCGGCCATGCGAAGCCGCATCTTCCTTCCCCTCATTCCCCTGCTGCTCGCCTCCTGCGGAGGTGGCGGAGGGAGCGGAGGCGGCGGCCCCGCGCCGAGCCCCACGAACCGCGCACCGGCTTTCACCTCGGCGCAGACGGCAACCCTCGCCGAGAATCAGACTGCTGCTTATCAGGGGACGGCTAGCGACGCCGATGGTGATGCGCTGACCTTCTCGATCGATGGCGGGGCGGATGCGGGGCTTTTTTCGATCTCCGCCGCGGGGGCGCTGCGTTTCAATGCGGCGCCCGATTACGACCTGCCGGGCGATGCCGACGGGAACAATGTCTATGCCGTCGTGCTGCGCGTCAGCGACGGGCGCGAGAGCGTCACGCAGGCGGTCAATATCACCGTCACCAACAGCCGCGAGGGCATATCGGTCGTCCGCGTCGGCACGGGCTTCAACCAGCCGCTCTATGTCGCGCCGATCCCCGGCAGCACCAATGTCTATGTCGTCGAGAAGGGCGGCGACGTCTATCGCTTCGACCCCGCCAACGGCGCCCGCACGCGGGTGCTCGACATCACGGACATTTCGACGAACGGCGAGCGCGGCCTGCTCGGACTCGCGGTCTATCCCGACCATGCTTCGTCGCAGCGGCTGTTCGCCGTCGCCACCGCGACCGATGGCGCAGTGCAGGTGCGCCGCTACACATTGGGCCAGCCGAACTCGTCGACAAGCTATGATACGGTGCTCAGCATCCCGCATTCGGAGAACAGCAACCACAATGGCGGCTGGATCGGCTATGGCCCCGACGGGCTGGTCTATGTCGCGGTCGGCGATGGCGGCGGCGGCCTTGCCAACAATGCGCAGAATACGAACTCGCGGCTCGGCAAGATCCTGCGCTTCGCGGTCGGCGCCGGAGGGAGCACTTACAGCCCGGCGCCCGGCAACCCCTTCCTCTCGGGCGGCGGCGACCCCTATGTCTTCGCGCTCGGTTTCCGCAATCCGTTCCGCGCCTCGTTCAGCGGATCGACTCTGGTGATCGGGGACGTCGGTGAAGGCGCGGTGGAAGAGGTCGACATGGTGACGACCAGCCAGCCGGGCCTCAATTTCGGCTGGCCGTTCCGCGAAGGCACGCGGACGAACTCCGGAACCCCGCCCGCCGGGCTCGTCAATCCGGTCGCCGAATATCTGCACGGCAGCGGCCCGCGCGAAGGGCGCACCGTCACCGGCGGCTATGTCTATCGCGGTCCCGTCACGTCGCTTCAGGGCCAATATGTCTTCGGCGACTTCATCTCGGGCAATTTCTGGACCGTGCCCTTCTCCAGCCTCGTCGCGGGGCAAACGCTTCCTTCCTCCCGCTTCGCCCGGCGCAACGAGGATTTCGCGCCCGACGCGGGAACGCTGAGCCAGGTCGCCTCCTTCGGCGAAGACAGCGCCGGCAATCTGTTCATCATCAGCCTCGGCGGCGACATTTTCATGATCCGTCCCGGCTAAGCGCTTGCGGGGTCCGGAGGGGCGCGGCACAAGAGCGCTCCAGAGGAGGCCGCCCCCCATGAAATCATTGCCCTTTGCCGCGCTCGTCGCTCTTCAGCTCGCACTCGCGCCCGCGGCGCAAGCGAAGCTGTCAAAAGCCGAAAGCGCGATGGCGAAAACGGTCGCCGCCGAACAGGATCGCAGCCTCGCCCTGCTCGAAAAGCTCGTCAACCAGAACAGCGGCTCGCTCAATCTGGAGGGAGTCGAAAAGGTCGGCGCAATGATGCGCGCCGAACTCGAACCGCTGGGCTTCAAAGTCGAATGGAAGCCGATGCGCGATACCGGCCGCGCCGGCCATCTGATCGCGACGCATGTCGGCAAGCCCGATACCAAGCGCCTGCTTCTGATCGCCCATCTCGACACGGTGTTCGAACCCGACTCGCCGTTCCAGACATTCGTCCGGAAGGGCGACAGGGGCGAAGGTCCCGGCGCGGGCGACGACAAGGGCGGCATGGTCGTCATCGTCGCGGCGCTCCGCGCGATGAAGGCGGCGGGAACGCTCAAGGACGCCAACATCGAAATCCACATGACCGGCGACGAGGAGGATTCGGGCACGCCCATTGAAAAGGCGCGCGCCGACCTGATCGCCGCGGGCAAGCGCAGCGACGTCGCGCTCGATTTCGAAGGATTGGTGAGGGACAATGGCGCCGACATGGGATCGGTCGCGCGCCGTTCGTCGGATAGCTGGACCGTCACCGCGACGGGCAAGAGCGCGCACAGTTCGGGCATTTTCAGCGCCGCGGCGGGCGACGGCGCGATCTATGAACTGACGCGCATCATCCATCGTTTCCGCACCGAGCTGCCCGAACCCAACCTGACCTTCAACGTCGGGCTGATTGCGGGCGGCAGCAGGCCGAGCTCGACGCCGGCGGCATCCGCGCG
>JACDQN010000193.1 GCA_015657575.1 Sphingopyxis sp. | reverse complement strand
CGGCGCGGCCGCCGTCGGAGCGACAGTCGGCGGCGAGGGGTTTCCACCGCGACCTCGCCTCGCCGGCCGGCGCCGCAGGTGCGGGTTTGCCGGGGGCAGGCGCGGTGCCGGCGGTACCGGTCAGCGCGATCAGCAGATTGGCGGCGTCGGTCGCAGCCCTACCTTCGATCGAGGCGGGATGTGCCGTTGCAGGCGCGGCCGCCGGAGCAGTGGCCGGTGCCGCCGGGTCGATGGCCGTTTCGCCGTTGATCGCGACCGGCGCGACGTCGATCGCCCCGGGGAGCGACACGGGGGTCGCCATGGGCAGGTCGATCCGAACCGTCGCCGCTGCGTTTGCCGGCGCGGCGCCGGTGGCGGGCGCGGTCGCGAGCAGCTGTTCGAACCCGGCGTCGCCGCCCGGTGCGGGCGCCGTGCTGAGCGCCGCGAGGATCGAGGCGAGCCCGGTCTGCGCCGGCATCTGGGGAAGCGCGCCCATCATGCCTCGCCGCCTTCGATCAGGCGCAGGCTCATCGTGCGGCGGCGGTGCGGCCGGTTGGCGTCGCTGCGGCGTTCCATTTCCTGCTCGGCCGAGCGGCGGCTGCGCTCGTAGAGGCGAACCGCCGATTCTTCGCGGACCATCGCGCTCTGCGCCAGCACGCCCATCTGGTCGCGGCGCGCGCTGGCGTTGCTGAGCGGCGTCGTCAGATTTTCCTGCGCGATGTCGAGCCGCATCGCGAGCTCACCGACCGAATTGAGCGCGCGGCCCGCGACCGCGCCCTTGGCCATGGCGAGGTCGACGCGCAGCGTCTCGAGCCGCTTCGCCAGTTCGACCAGGTTCGCGAGTTCGCCATTGGCGCGCGCCAGATTGGCTTCCGCCAGCTGATGTTCGACGGAGCGCACGCGGATGATGCGTTTGCGGCGTGCGGTGCGGGCGTTCATGCGGAATATCCTTCAATCAGGGCTTGGCGGGAAATATCGAAATCGACCTGGGCCTTGGCGGGCTGCGACACGAAGGCGAGCTGGTCGGCGTGGCGGGCGATGGCGGTGTCGAGCACCGGGTCGCCGCCGGCGACATAGGCACCCATCAGCATCAGGTCGCGATTCTCTTCATAGGCTGACCAGAGCTGGCGAAAACGCGCGGCCGCGGCGGCATGTTCGGGATCGACCGAATCGACCATCGTGCGCGACAGCGATCGCGCGACGTCGATCGCGGGATAGACGCCCTGTTCGGCGAGCTGGCGCGACAGGATGATATGACCGTCGACGATCGCGCGCGCCGAATCGACGACGGGATCGTCGATGTCGCCGCCGTCGGCGAGCACGGTGTAGAGCGCGGTGACCGATCCGCCGGTTTCCTTGTCGATGCCGGCGCGTTCGCACAGCGACGGGATCAGCGCGAACACCGACGGCGGATAGCCCTTCATCGTCGGCGGCTCGCCGAGCGTCAGGCCGATCTCGCGCTGCGCGTGCGCGACGCGGGTCAGGCTGTCGATGAGGAGCAGCACCTTTTTTCCCTCGTCGCGGAAGGCTTCGGCGATGGCCGTCGCGCGCATCGCGGCGCGGAGGCGGAGCAGCGGCGGGTGGTCGGCGGGAACCGCGACGACTACCGACTTCTTGCGCACTTCGGGGGGCAGCTTGGTTTCGACGAAGTCGCTGACTTCGCGGCTGCGCTCGCCGATTAGGCCGACGACGATCACGTCGCATTCGGTGCCGGCGATCATCTGGCCCATCAGCACCGATTTGCCGACGCCCGAGCCCGCGATGATCGCGACGCGCTGACCTTCGCCGACGGTGAGCAAACCATTGATCGCGCGCACGCCCATGTTGAGCGGCTTGGTGACGCGGCCGCGGCGGAGCGGATTGACCTTGCGGCCGGCGAGCGGCCACTGGAACTGCGACTGCACCGGCGGACGGCCGTCGAGCGGATTGCCTTGCGCGTCCATGATGCGGCCGAGCAGCGCCTTGCCGACGGGAACCATCGACGAGGCGCCATGCGGTCGACCGGCGCGCGGTGACGAGCGGCTTGTTCATGTCGAACGGCAGGACGAGGCTGCGATGGCCGCGAAAACCGACGACCTCGCCATAGACATAATCATTGTCGGCCGACTTGATGCGGACGTTGCTGCCGAGCGGCTGGGGGAAACCCGACACTTCGAGCATGATGCCCTCGTGCGCGACGAGTGTGCCGATGCGGCGCGGCGACGCGTCCGCGAGATCGACGGGGGCGAGCAGATGCTGCGCCGACAGGGCGAGGCGGCGGGTCATGCCGCCATCTCGGTGCCGAGTGCGGCGCGCAGTTCATTGAGATAGACCGCGCGGCCATGTTCGATCCAGCCGGCAGAGGTTTCGATGCGCACCGTGCCGCGGGGCATCGAGGCGTCGGCATCGACGACAAGCGGCATCGGATAGTCCGCCAGCAGCGCGGCGTCTTCGGGGTGCACCCAGAGTACGCGCGCCTTGTCGGCGTCGGCTACCATCGCCGCGGCGGTTTCGGCCTGCGCTTTCAGCCAGTCGGCGTCGATCGGCGCGGTTTTGACGATCTGGCGCACGAGGCGTTCGACCGTCTCGGCGATCAGCTGCGCCAGTTCCTCGCTCGGTTCGTCCTGCAGCGCTTCGGTGCCGGCGAGCAGCGCGAGCAGCTGGTGACGCTCGGCAGTATAGGCGGCTTCGGCCAGCCGCTGGCCTTCGGCGAGCCCCAGCGCGAAGGGATCGTCGGCACGGTCGGTTTCGTCGGCGAAGTCGGCCGTCGGCTGGACTTCGCGCGCGCCGCCACCGAAGTGGATCGGGCGAAAGCCGTTGGACCGCGCCATGGCGTCGGCCAGCGTGACGGCGGCAAAGCCGGTTTCGGCGCTGCGATCAGACATAATCGTCGCCCGCGCCCGCGATCATGATGTCGCCGGCGGCGGCCATCTGGCGGACGACCTGCATGATCGCCTTCTGCGCTTCGTCGACGTCGACGCAGCTTGACCATCGTCATTTCGGCCATTTTCGTCGCGGATCGTTTCCGACGCGCGTTT
>JACDQN010000192.1 GCA_015657575.1 Sphingopyxis sp. | reverse complement strand
GGTTTTCGCGATCGCCGCCGCCGCCGCCGAGGCGGGCGCCGAAGTGCTGCTGGTCACCGGCCCGGTGCCGCTGCCGACCCCGCCCGGCGTGATCCGCGTCGACGTCGAAACCGCGCGCGAGATGGCAGCGGAGGTCGAAGAAGGCTTGCCCGTCGATGCCGCGATCATGGTCGCCGCGGTCGCCGACTGGCGCGCAGCCGATACGGCAACGCAAAAGATCAAGAAGGACGGCAGCGGTGCGGTCCCGCCGCTCGCGCTCGCCGAAAACCCCGACATCCTCGCCAGCGTCGCGAAGAGTCCGCGGCGCCCGCCGCTGCTGATCGGCTTTGCCGCCGAAACCAACGACGTCATCGCGCATGCCGAGGCCAAGCTCGCGCGCAAGGGCTGCGACTGGATCGTCGCCAACGATGTCTCCGCCGATCCGATGGGGGGCGAGACCAACCAGGTGCATATCGTTAGCAAAGCGGGCGTAGATAGCTGGGACCGATTGCCCAAACAGGCCGTCGCCCGCAAATTGATGGAAAAGATCGCCGATGAACTCGAAAGCCGCGTTCCGCTTGGAAGAGATTGAAATCGCCATCCAGCGCCTGCCCAACGGCGGCGGACTGCCGCTTCCCGCCTATGCGAGCGATGGCGCGGCGGGGATGGATGTCGTCGCAGCCGAGACGCTGACGATCCGGCCGGGCACGCGTCATGCGGTCGCGACGGGCTTTGCGATGGCGATTCCCGCCGGTTATGAGGTGCAGGTGCGCCCGCGCTCGGGTCTTGCGCTCAAACATGGCGTCACCTGTCTCAACACGCCGGGCACGATCGACAGCGATTATCGCGGCGAGGTGAAGGTTATTCTCGCCAATCTGGGCGACGAGCCTTTCGACATCAAGCGCGGCGACCGCATCGCGCAGCTTGTGCCCGCGCCGGTCCAGCGCGTCGCCTTTGCCGAGGTCGAGACGCTCGACGAAACCACGCGCGGTGCGGGCGGCTTCGGCTCGACGGGCGTCGCGAGCGAGGCCACCGACGAGGTCGAGGACGACAATATCCCCGACAATGTCGGCTCGCTCGCCGCGATCAAGATGCGCCAGCCGGGCGAATAGCCTTGCTGTCCGACGCCGAACTCGACCGTTATGCACGCCAGATCATCGTGCCGGCCTTTGGCGGGGCGGGGCAGGCGAAGCTGAAGGCGAGCCATGTCGCGATCGTGGGTGCGGGCGGGATCGGTTGTCCCGCGATCACCTATCTGGCGGCGGCGGGCGTCGGCAAGCTGACGATCATCGACCATGATGTCGTCGAACTCAGCAATCTGCATCGCCAGCCGCTATTCACCGACGCCGATATCGGCGCGCCGAAAGCCGCGATCGCCGCGGACGTGGCGCGGCGGATCAACCCGCATGTGAAGGCCGTCGTAGCACGCAAAAGGCTGGACGACAGCAACGCCGCTGCGCTGCTCGGCGGCGCCGACCTGATCCTTGACGGCTGCGACAATTTTGCCACCCGGCTTGCAGTCAACCGCGCCGCAGTCGCGCTGCACATCCCTTTGCTTTCGGCCGCAATCGGCGCGTTCGAGGGGCAAGTCGCGCTTTACGAAGGGTGGCACCCTGTCAGCCCTTGTTACGCCTGCCTCGTCGGCGACGACCCGAACCAGGAAGGGCTCAACTGCGCCGAAACCGGCGTGATGGGTGCGCTTGCAGGGATGATCGGGACGATGGCGGCGCTCGAAGCGGTGCGCGCGCTCGCAGGCTGGGGACAGGCGCTTGTCGGGCGGCTGGCGATTATCGACATGCTCGACCGCCGCTGGCGCGAGGTGACCGTCGCCAAGGATCCGGATTGCCCGATATGCCGGGGCTGAGCATCATTATCGCATCGGCGGACGGCGAGCGCTTCTATGCCGGGCTGGAGACGGCGGCGGCCGCCGCGGCGCTCGGGCGACCGGCGCGCATCTTCCTGCAAGGCGCGGCGGCAGCGTTGCTGCGCACGCCCGTATCGTTCGATGGGGATGCTGCGCGCAGCGCCGCGGGTCAGCCCGATCTCGTCTCGTTGATCGCCGAGGCGATGGCGATGGATGTCCGCCTGGTCGTCTGCCAGTCGGGCATGGCGCTCGTCCACATGACCGCGAGCGAATTGGTGCCGCAGGTGCGCACCGGCGGGCTCGTCAGCTTTCTGTCCGAAGCCGGCCCGGACGACCAGCTGATTGCCTATTAGGGATTTTTGCAGACCGTGATCGCGTCGGGATCGGGCCGTTTTCCGTCGGGTACGAAGCGCGCGAGATAGCCTCCGGCGTGTTGCTTGTCGTCGTAGGAGACGAGCTTGTAACCCACCGCCTCGAATTCGCAGACGAGCAGGCGGAAGGGCGTCCCATGGTCGGCGATCGGCCGGTCCCCGTCGACGACGAGGACTTGTCCGCCCTTGCGCAGCGCCGGGCGGAGCCGCCACAGGAAAGCATAGGGTTCGCCGATCTCGTGATACATATGGACCATGAAGACGCGGTCAAAGCTGTTCGCGGGCAGGCGCGGATCGTCGACCGCGCCAAGTTTCAGCGAGATATTGTCGAGCCGTTCGCGCGCGACGCGGTCGGCGAGGCGCTCGATCACTTCGGGAATGATATCCTGCGCGAGCACGCGGCCGCCGGTGCCGACCCGCTGTGCGAGGCGGACGGTGTAATAGCCGTCGCCGGCGCCGATGTCGGCGACGGTCATGCCGGGGCGGACATCGGCCGAGTTCATCACATCCTCGGCCTCGTTGACGCGGTCGCGGGCTTCCTCGGTCGACCATTTGGTCGATACGGTCGGCGCCACCGGGCGGTCGGCGGGCGGGAATTTGCGCGCGGTTTCGAGCCGGTCGCTATCGTCGCTCCACGGCGCGTCGCAGCTGCCGAGCAGCGGCACCAGCGTCAGCGCGGCAAGAACGGCGCGCGCCGGATCAATCGATATCCTCCACCTCGACCTTTTCGCCCGTCACCTTCTGCGACAATGCCGCCGCCATGAAGGGATCTAGCGCGCCGTCGAGCACGTCGCCGGGCGCAGTCGAGGTCACGCCGGTGCGCAGATCCTTCACCAGCTGATAGGGCTGGAGGACATAGGACCGGATCTGATGGCCCCAGCCGATCTCGGTCTTCGCCTGATATTCGCCCGACGCCTCGGCCTCGCGCTTCTGCAGTTCGGCTTCGTACATGCGCGCCTTCAGCATGCCCATAGCGGTCGCGCGGTTCTTGTGCTGCGAACGGTCGTTCTGGGAAGCGACGACGATGCCGGTCGGAATGTGCGTGATGCGCACCGCCGAATCGGTCGTGTTGACGTGCTGCCCGCCGGCACCCGAGGCGCGGTAAGTATCAATCTTGAGGTCGCCCTCGTTGATCTCGATCTCGATATTGTCGTCGATCACGGGATAGACCCACACCGACGAGAAACTGGTGTGGCGTCGCGCCGAGCTGTCGTAGGGCGAGATGCGGACGAGGCGATGGACGCCGCTTTCGG
>JACDQN010000191.1 GCA_015657575.1 Sphingopyxis sp. | reverse complement strand
GCCGACCATGTATCAGGCGCTGCTCGACCATCCCGATCTCGCCGCGACCGACTTCTCTTCGCTGCGCGTCTGCATCTCGGGCGGCGCACCGATGCCCGCCGAACTGCGCGAGAAGTTCATCGCCGCGACCGGCGCCTCGCTCGTCGAGGGCTATGGCCTCACCGAAAGCTCGGGGGTGGTCTCGACCAACCCCTATGACGGCCCGGTCAAGCCCGGCACGATCGGCCAGCCCCTGCCCGCGACGCACATCCGCCTCGTGGACAAGGAAGACCCGATGAAAGACGCGCCGCCGGGCGAGCCGGGCGAACTGGTGGTCAAGGGACCGCAGATCATGCGCGGTTACTGGAACCGCCCCGACGCCGACAAGGACAGCTTTACCGAAGACGGCTGGCTGCGCACCGGCGACGTCGCGGTGATCGAAGAAGACGGCTATGTCCGCATCGTCGACCGGCTGAAGGACATGATCGCGGTCGGCGGCTTCAAAGTCTATCCGAGCGTGATCGAGGCGCATCTCCACGAGCATCCCGCGGTCAAGGAAGCGATCGTGCTCGGGGTCCCCGATTCCTATCGCGGCGAAGCGCCGAAGGCCTTCGTCACGCTGGAGGACGGCCAGAGCATCAGCGGCGAGGACCTCGCGGCCTGGCTCAACCCCCAGCTCGGCAAGCACGAGCGGGTGAAGGCGGTCGAAGTGCGGCTGAACCTGCCCAAGACGATGATCGGCAAACTCGACCGCAAGGCGCTGCGCGCGGAGGAGGCGGGCTGATATATTCCGTCCGTCATTCCGGCGAAGGCCGATTCCTGCCCTCGCATCCCGACGCACCGGCGACGCACCGGTCTTCGCCGGAGTGACGCGTGTCGGAAAGTTTGTTGCAATGAGATATTGTAACCTCTCCCATGATATGCCATATCAAGGGCCGTAGTTGATCGAATGGAGAATCGGGTGACGCAGGTCGCCAGCCATGCCCCTGCCCAAACGCGCCTCGGCGCGCTGGTTCGGGCTGCGCGCGATTCGCGTCCGCTGACCGCGCTGTCGGGCGATCAACTGGCGATGGGCCTGTCGGGCCTGTGTCTCGTGCACTGCCTCGCGACGACGATTTTCTTTGCGTCGGTCGCCTCGGTCGGCGGCGTGTTCCTCGACAATCATCTGTTCCACGAAGTCGGGCTGGTCATCGCGATCGGCTTTGCGCTGGTGACGCTCGTTTCGGGCGTGCTCAGCCACGGCTATATGATGCCCTTCGCGGTCGGCAGCTTCGGGCTCGGCATGATGGCGGGCGCGCTGTCGCGGCCGCACGACGGCAGCGAAGTACTCGCGACGATGATCGGCGTCGCCGTCGTCGCACTGGGCCACGATCTCAACCGCCGCGCGCGCGGCTGACCCCGGCGCCGGAACGGACCGGTCCACAGCTTGCGGGCACCCGGCAAACAGCCTACATTGGCGCGATAGTTAGCGCGGCATTTGCCGCGCATGAGGAAAAGCCAATGGGCAAGCATGATCATCCGCACGTCGAGGCCAGCGGCGCCTCGCTCGCCAAGGCGGCGCAGGCGGCGCTCGAGGACGCGGGCGAAGCCTGGACCGACATGCGCGCCGAAATCTTCGACGCGGTCGCCGAAATCGGCAAACCGGCGAGCGCTTATGAGATTGCCGACATCGTGTCGCAGAAGCGCGGCAAGCGCGTCGCGCCGAACAGCGTGTATCGCATCCTCGACCTGTTCGTCGCGAACAACCTGGTCCGCCGCGTCGAAAGCGCCAACGCCTTCGTCGCGAACAGCCATCCGGGCTGCCTCCACGACTGCATCTTCCTGATCTGCGACACCTGCGGCACGGCGGTACATGTCGACGATGACAAGCTGTCGACCGGCGTCCGCGCCGCCGCCGAAAAGACCGGCTTCGCCGCCGAACGCCCCGTCATCGAGGTGCGCGGCAAATGCGCCGAGTGCCAATAAGGTGAGCCGCCGCGCTCCACCGGACACCTAAGGCGTGACCGGGGGGCTTCAGCATTGGATCGAGGCACAGCGGATCCGGCCCGCCGCGCCGACGCGCGCCTGGCTCTGGACATTGGCGTTCGGCCTCGCCGTCGCCCTTTTCGGCTTGCATCTGGGACAGGTCTTTCCTGCGACCGGCCATGCGATCGCCCCCGGCTATGGGTCGCCGGTTCTCGCCTTCGAATTCGCTGGCGGACAGGACGATCTGATCGCCGTCTTCGGCCCCGAAAGCGACCCGCAGCAGGTGGCGCGCCTCGCTGCGATGCGCAGCGGCAACGAGCGCGATTATCTCTACATGCTCCTCTATGCCGGCTTTCTTGCCGGCGGCTGTATCGCCTTGTGGCGCGAACTGCGGATGCGACCCATGCTCGCGGCAGCAGCGCTCCCGGTGCTTGCAGCGCTCAGCGACAGCTATGAAAACTGGCTGCTCTTCGATATCCAGGCCGCCTTCACCGCGGGGGACTATTCGCCGGCGATGGCCAGCCTCCGATGGCCCGTCGCCGTCAAATTCCTGGCCCTCGCGGGCACCAATGTCGCAATCGGCGCCGCGGCGACGCAGATCGGGCGCTGGTGGGCGCTGTTCGGCACGCTCGCGATCCTCGCGGCGATTCCGACGGTGATGGCGGTGATCAGCCCTGCCGCCTTCGCCTGGGCGCTGATTCCCTCGATCGCCGCCGGCTGGCTCCTGCTGCTGGCGCTTGCCATCGCCGGTAGTTGGAATGGGTTGGCTCGCAAGCGCCCGCTCGTCGATTTCGATGCCGTCGCCGCCGCGCCGCCGCAACGGGTTGCCGAGCCCTCACCCGCACGCCCGATCTTCGGCCGCCGCAAACGCTAACCCCTTCCCACCCCGCCCCGCCGGGTCTAGGGAAACCGCGAATCCCGCAAAAAGGGCGAAAGGCTGCACATGAACACTGTCATCATCCGCGAGGACGATCTGATCGAAACGATCGCCGACGCGCTCCAGTACATCAGCTATTTCCACCCGATGGATTATATCCGCGCGCTCGCCGCCGCCTATGAGCGCGAGGTGTCGCCCGCCGCGAAGGACGCGATGGCGCAGATCCTGTCGAACAGCCGCATGTGCGCCGAGGGGCACCGCCCGATCTGCCAGGACACCGGCATCGTCACCGTCTTCGTCAAATGGGGCATGGACTGCCGCCTCGACAGCCCGCGCAGCCTGCAGCAGGTCGTCGACGAGGGCGTGCGCAAGGCGTACCTCCACCCCGAGAACAAGCTCCGCGCCTCGATCCTCGCCGACCCGGCGTTCAGCCGCGTCAACACCAGGGACAACACGCCCTCGGTCCTCAACGTCGAGATGGTCCCCGGTAGCAAGGTCGTGATCGACGTCGCCGCGAAGGGCGGCGGCAGCGAGAACAAGTCGAAGTTCAAGATGATGAACCCGTCGGATTCGATCGTCGACTGGGTGCTCGAAATGGTGCCGCAGATGGGCGCCGGCTGGTGTCCGCCGGGCATGCTCGGCATCGGCATCGGAGGGACCGCCGAAAAGGCGATGCTGCTTGCGAAGCAGTCGCTGATGGACCCGATCGACATGACCGAGCTGCTCGCGCGCGGGCCCTCGTCACCGACCGAGGAACTGCGCATCGAGCTGTATGAAAAGGTCAATGCGCTCGGCATCGGCGCGCAGGGGCTCGGCGGTCTCGCGACCGTGCTCGACGTCAAGATCAACGACTGGCGACCCACGCCGCGTCGAAGCCCGTCGCGATGATCCCCAACTGCGCCGCGACGCGCCACGCGCATGTCACGCTCGACGGCAGCGGCCCCGCCTATCTCGAAAAGCCCGTGCTCGCCGATTATCCGCAGATCGACTGGAAACCCGACCAAGCCGCGATTCGCGTCGACCTCGACAATCTGACCCCCGAGGTCGTCGCCAGCTGGAAGCAAGGCGACCGGCTGCTGCTCAACGGCAAGATGCTCACCGGCCGCGACGCCGCGCACAAGCGCATCGCCGATATGTTGGCGAAGGGCGAAGAGCTGCCCGTCGAGTTCAAGGGCCGCGTCATCTATTATGTCGGCCCGGTCGATCCGGTCGGCGAGGAAATCGTCGGCCCCGCTGGCCCCACGACCGCGACGCGCATGGACAAGTTCATGGACATGATGCTGGAGCAAGGCCTGCTCGCCTGCGTCGGCAAGGCCGAGCGCGGCCCCGCCGCGACGCAGGCGATCGCGAAGCACAAGAGCGCATACCTCATGGCGGTCGGCGGCGCGGCGTACCTTGTGGCGCGCGCAATCAAGGGCAGCAAGGTCGTGGGCTTCGCCGACCTCGGCATGGAAGCGATCTACGAGTTCGAGGTGCAGGACTTCCCGGTGACCGTGGCGGTCGACAGCGAAGGCCAGAACGTCCACGTCAACGCGCCCAAGCTCTGGCAGAAACGCATCGCGGACGAAGGGTTGCTGGAGAAGGCTTGACCTCTCTCTCCCCACCGTCAACCCCGAAGGCCGGGATCCCGTCGGTGCCTTCTTGCCATGTTCGGCGATTTGCCCAACACTCTCCGCAGCATAGATATCTGGGGAGCACAGCATGGATTTCCGCGCCATCAATCAACTGAACCGCCGCGATCTGATTCGCGGCAGCGCCATGCTGGGTGCCGGCGCCATGATGATGCGGCCGCTACCGACGCTCGCCGCCACCAGCCAGAGCGCCGCGATCCGCAAGGCGGCCGAGGCGGGCAAGGACGCGTCGATCAAGCGCATCCGCGACTGGATCGCCCTTCCCTCGATCGCCGCCGAGAACCGCAACATGGCCGAAGGCGCAGCCTATATGGCCGAGCTCGCGAAGGATGCGGGCTTCACCAATGTCGAGATCGTGCCGACCGACGGCCATCCCGGCGTCTTCGGCACGATCGACGTCGGCGCGCCGCGCACGCTCGGCATCTATTTCATGTATGACGTGAAACAGTTCGACGCGTCCGAATGGTCGTCGCCGCCGCTCGAAGGGCGGATGGTCGATCGCCCCGGCTTCGGCCAGTCGATCATGGGCCGCGGTGCGGTGAACCAGAAGGGTCCCGAGGCGAGTTTCCTCGCCGCGCTCCACGCGATCCGCGCCGCCAAGGCGAAGCTCCCCGTCAATATCGTCCTTGTCTGCGAGGGCGAAGAGGAGATCGGATCACCGCACTTCCGCCAGATCGCAACCAAGCCCAACATCCTTGCCGCGCTCAAGAAGTGCGAGGGCATCTTCATCCCCTTCGCCTCGCAGGGCCAGACAGGCAACGTCACCGTCAACCTGGGGTCGAAAGGGATCATCGAACTCGAGCTGGTCGCCAGCGGCGAGAAATGGGGCCGCGGGCCGAAGGGCGACGTGCACAGCAGCCTGAAGGCGATGGTCGATTCGCCCGCCTGGCGGCTGGTGCAGGCGCTCCAGACGCTGGTCAGTCCCGACGGCAACACCCCCGCGATCGAGGGCTGGTTCGAAAATGTCCGCCCGCTCACCGACCGCGAGAAGAATCTGATCCGCGAAGCCGCGAAAGCGGGCGACGAAGCGCAGCAAAAGGCCGCGCTCGGCATCACGCACTGGATCGACAATCTCTCCTACGACGACGCGCTGATCCGCCTCGCGCAGGAACCGACGGTCAATATCGAGGGCCTCGTCGCGGGATATACCGGCCCCGGCGGCAAGACGGTGCTGCCCGGCAAGGCGGTTGCCAAGCTCGACCTCCGCCTCGTCCCCAACCAGACCCGCGCCGAGGCCGAAAAGAAGCTCCGCGCGCATCTCGACAAGCATGGTTTCACCGATGTCGAGGTCAATGTCTCGGGCGGTTACGACCCGACCGAGGTCGCCGAGGACAGCCGCCTCGTCCGCAGCGAACTTGCAACCTATAAACAGCTCGGCATCGCGACCAGCCTCAACCCGCGCATGGCGGGCAGCTGGCCGGGCTCGACCTTCACATCGCCGCCGGTGTCGATTCCCGCCGCGCATTTCGGGATCGGCCACGGATCGGGCGCGCACGCCCCCGACGAATATTTTCTGATCGATTCGACCAATCCCAAGGTGGCGGGGCTGGTCGATGCGACGATGGGCTTCGCCGAATTCCTCTATGTGCTCGCGGCGATCAAATGATCAGAAACCGTACACCAACGTAAAGCGCGTCAGCGTATCGACCTTTTCGATGCCGGGTGGCGGGTTGGTGTCGATTTCGGCCGAATAGGCGACGCGCGCCGACAAGGCGCCCGTCAGCTTCGCATTGAGCGCGGTGAGCGAGCTGGTCGTCGTGTTCTTTTCGCCGAGGCTGGTCGAGGCGACCTGCGTCAGACGCAGCGTCGGCGACAATTGCCAACCGAAATCGAGGCCCGCGAGTCCGGTCAGTTCGCTGTCGCTCGGGCCACGGGTAAAGTCGGTGAAACGCCACGCCGGCCCGCCTTTCAGGCTGAGCGCGATATTCTTTTCGTCGACGACCTTGTACCCGAAACCGCCCGACGCGTTCCAGCGCTCCTCATAACCGAGGATGCGATCCTGCTCCCACCGCCCGAGCCCGTAGGCGAAGGCGCGGTCGCTGATCTTGTATTGCGGTTCGAGCTCGACGAGGAAGCGTTCGACCGAGGTGCGCCCGTTGGTGCGCTGATAATCGGCCTGCGCGCGGAATTTGTGATTCCAGTCGAGCCCCTTGCGCGCGAGCGCCAGCCCGGCGCTCAGCCCCTTCGAATTGGTATTGCCCGTTGCGAGCGAGGCGCCGACCTGCCCCTCGCCCTTCCAGTTCTGCCAGATCTTCGCCGCCGCCAGTTTCGCGCGCGCCGCGGCCGCTTCTTCCTCCCTCAGCCGCTGCCGCTCGGCGCGGTAGGCGACGACGCGCGCATCGATCTCGGCCGCCTGCTCGGGACTCGCCGCCTTCGCCAGCTTCGCCACCGCCTCGACGTCGCCATCCTTGCCGCTCGCGATCGCCGCCGCGAGCATCTCGCCCACCGGATCGGGCGGCGCCACCGGGTCGTGCGCGCTGCGATAATAAGCGAGCATGGCGCCGATTTCGTTCAGGCTGCCCGGATTGGTCATCCTGGCCAGTTTGATGACGGCTTCGACATCGTCGTCCTCGCCGCTCGCGAACGCCGCGTTGATCATCGCCCGCACCGCATCAGGCAACGGCGGATCGGGCTCCATCAGCACCGTCGGAATGGGGCTCGCCAGCACCGGATCGACAAGCGCCGGGTTGGGCTGCGACGAGGTATCGAGGTCCTGCATGGCATGCGCCAGCGAGGGGGCAAGCGCGAGCGGCAGGCAAAGCGCGGCCAGTCGGGGGAGAGATGTCACCGAAGACGTCCTTCGCTTGGGGGCAGAAGCCGGGTTCGTTCGACCTGCCGCGCGGGCCTGCGCGCGATCGGTGCCGCCCTATAACCCGAAAGTTGCTGGCATTTCCACCCCGGCTGCCCCATCTGCAAACCTATGGTTATCGCGATCATCGCTATTTTCTGCGCCGGCATCGGCAATTTCGCGATGCACCGCGCCTTCATGGAAAGCGACGATCCGCTGGTGCAGCAGATGGTGAAGCCGCTCGCCGACAAGGCCGGACCGAACATCACCTATATCTTCGAATTCCTGCTCCTCGTCGGGGCGATGGCGATCGCGACGCGGAACTGGTTCACCGGCCTCTTGCTCTATGGCCTCTATACCATCTTCAACGCGATGGCGTTCAGCTGGATCATGCACCGCCCGCGATGATGCCCGGGTGTGGGGAGGGGTATGGGGGCCGGTTTTCGGCCGAAAGCGGACGTTCGCTTTCTTCGTCACCCCGGACTTGATCCG